>CAZSUM010000201.1:0-5561 GCA_964610015.1 uncultured Lentisphaeraceae bacterium | reverse complement strand
TTGAAACGCTCTAGTCCATAGAAATCGGTCAGGGATTTGGCTTTGAAGGAAAAGATAAACTCTTGGGTAAACGTGAGTTCTGGCGTGATGATCCAGTCGTTGTTGGGGGGAATGATGCTGACCAAACAGGCAAAATAACTGCTACCGGAAAAAGGTGCCCAGTGTGAATCGGTTAACGCTGGCGTGGTTTGTTCCGGGGTAAAAGCAATATAGGCCATGGCTGCACCGCTATTTGTGAAACTGGTGCCACTGATGTTATAGGTTAGGGAGGCATCCAGATCCCGAAAAATCCAGAGTGAGGGGGGGTTAATTGCAAAGTCTGCGTATGTTTCGACTCGGTCAGCAAGACCGTTTGTTTGCGAGGCAGGTGTGAAATAGGCACGAAGCGACGCAGGTGCATTCAAGGTGACCGTTGTTTCTGAAGCAAGTGCACTGTCAATCAGAGGCGCGCCTTCTTCGATGGCCCATTGGTCGAAAAGATGTGCCAGCGCGGGGATGGCAAGAATCTCCACGGGAAGATCTTTTTTGACGATCTGCTCGGCAAAGGGTACAACAACACCGCCGTTGTCGGCAATCAGGTGTAGGGTTGTATCGGCCTCGAGCTCCTGCACGTAAAACAACTCACGCATGAGATTAGGCGCGGTACAGGTGAATATCGCTTCGCCGGACACGGCATCGCTGTCATTTGCTGCAAAGAGCATGACCGTTTGGTAGGTGTTCCATGTGGTAGGTGTGAACGTCAGACTGTTTCCCGCTGTAATCGTGATGTCGCTGTCTCCTGCTGTGCGAGCAACCGTGACAATGACATTTGAGCTAATCGCTGAGGAGAGCTTGATCTGACATGTTGCAGCTGCGCCTTCTGATATCTGAAGTGTGCTCTGATCGGTCATGATCTTGGGGGCAGCCGTGTAGGAAATATCATCCAGCATGAAAGCAAAGGCATCATCTGAAACACAGACAATGGCGACATGTCGGGTTGTGGCAGGGAGTGTGTAGGTACAGTTGGTCCACGTTGTAGGGGCTTCAGCATAGGGTGACGGGGTGATAAACACGAAGTCAGTGGTGTTTGAGCCTGTCGTCGAGTACCCGACTTTGAAACGCTCTAGTCCATAGAAATCGGTCAGGGATTTGGCTTTGAAGGAAAAGAGAAACGCTTCGCTAAAATTGAGTTCTGGCGTGATGATCCAGTCGTTGTTCGGAGAATTTGTGCTGGCGAAACAGGCAAAATAGCTGCTGCCGGAAAAAGGTGCCCAGCTTGAATCGGTTAACGGTGGGGTCGTTTGTCCTGGGGTAAAAACCATATAGGCCATGGCTGCGCCATTATTCAAAAAACTGACATCCGAGACTCCGTGCGTGACAGAGGCATCTAGATCGCGGAAGATCCATGGCGGTGCCGAATTCAGTGAAAAAGCGGTGTGTTGCTCGACATCGTCAAGGAAGGAGGAGGTCGGTTCAGCGGTGGGTAGCGTTGGCGCTTGCAATGTCCATCCGACATCTTTTAGAAGGGCAACTTCGCGGTCGTTGATGGTGCGTTGATAGGTACCCTGACTGAGCGCATATTTCATGAACGTAGGAAAAGAGACACTGGTGTCCCAGTGACTGGCGCTTGAGCCCTCTGAATAGGTCGTTGGTGCGTAGATCTTAATTCGGGTGCCATTGTTTGTGGCGGTTGTTTCTGGACCATTCCAGTAGAGTGCGTTGCTGGTGATGGCAACCACGCGTTGGTTGGTACTCAGCGTATCAAGCGTCTGACCATTGTAATAGAGCTGTTCCTCCCAAAGGCTGGGGACCGAGAACAAATAGGTGCCATCTGCGTTCAGGGTATCTGAAAACCCGAGACCGTGCGTTAACTCATGCAGGAACACGGTGACGAAATCGGTTTTATTCCATGGACAATCGCCACTTGTAGCAAAATAAAAATCATAGGTGCTATTAAAGGTGACTTCGTAATCGGGATCATTTGGGTAATTGTCAACACCTGTCAGATGATTGTAGACCGTCAAGGGATAGGCATTGAGTGCAGTGTAGGTAAAGTAGGTTGTTGCAAGTGCAAGTGTTCCCCCGCCCAAAGAATCAAATCCCACCTTAATGCGAATGGGCAATGTACACGCCAGTCGATCGCTCCAAGTTTGTAACGCAAAAGAGATGGCGTTTTCCTGATCGGTATCAAACGCATAGGTTAATTCGGCAATGAAGTCTCCGACGGTAAGTGTTTTTAAGGTCGGCGGTGTTTCCGATTGCGGATAATAGGTGTAGGTGGTGCCATTTGGCAGGGCGTAGTGGTAAACATAAAACGCGTTGTCGACACTTAATTGTGCGATTGTTGCCAGCGTTTCAGGGGAGGAGTCAGCCGGATGGTAACGTGGAGACATGCTCGAAACACGAATGAGTGTTCGATCGGAGGCTTGTGCGACAAGGGGATTGTCACGTGGACCATACTGAAAAACGGGCAAGGTGATTGAGGGCGAAGGAGGTTCAACTGAGTAAACGCTACTGACGACAGGTGTTGGGGTTTCCAAACCGCTGACGAGTAGACAGCGATACGTCGTTGCTTCACCGAGGGTCGCCTGCTTCAATTCAGCTAATAAGAACGGTGTCAGGTATACCGTTTTGCAGCCCGTTGACAGGTTGGATAAAACCACATGTGCCCCTGTCTCTGGATTGACAAGTAACAGCGTGGTGGTGGGGGTGACAAGATTATTTATCGAGAGGCTGCCGATTGCTGCGCGTGTCAGTGTTTGAGGGTGCGCGTATGGCTCTTGGCTAAGCAACGTTTTGAGTTGTGTTTGTGATAAGGGCTGCGAGGTGATGTCAAAAAGTGGTTGAGCCTGTGCGCGTCCCCCCAAAAGCGTAAGGAAGGCCAGACCCATCACTTGGCAAGAAATTTTTGACCATAACATTAGATGAACCCGTCTTTTTTTCATAACGGGGTCCTTTCCCATTGCGCATAAATTAACGCGCGACACACACACACACACACCCAACACGGTTTAATCTTATAGGCAAGCAGGTGTTTCGTTCAACTCTAAAAAGAGAGGTAAGGGATTGAAAAAAGTGACAGAAGGCGTTACTCAAGATGCTTGGGTAGCTCAGGGTGGATGAATCGGCAGTCATTGTTAGGCAATGGGATGAAAGAGATTAAAAAAGTTTTCTGCAAACTGGCGGAGTCGTGACCGATTGCGCCATTCGGCATAAACAATTTCGTGTGCATGGGCGAAGTCTTCCAAAACGACATGCTTCAGACGAGCTGTAAAGTCAGCATCAAGAACGAGAAGGTTGGTTTCGTAGTTGAGAAACAAACTGCGAGGGTCGATATTGGTGCTGCCGATAATGGCGGCAATGTCATCCACCAAAAAGGCTTTAGCATGGATAAAAGGGGACTCACGTTCAAAGATGCGCACACCTGTTTTAAGTAGCCCTGCGTAAAGTGCTTGTGAGGCGAGTCGCAACGTCGGATGGTTGTTGGCAGAGGGAACAAGAATCTTGACCTCTACTCCTCGAAAGGCGGCTTGTCTGAGCGCAAGAATTAGGGGTTCTGGTGGCACAAAATAGGGGGTGACGATGATGATTTGGCGATGGGCAAGATTGACCGCTGCGAAATAAGAGTCGAGCGCTAAGTCGGTTTCGTTCCGTGTGGGGCCGCTGTTGAGCAACCGTATGGCACTGTTGCCAACGCTCCGAGCCAACGGAAAGAATCGAGGAATAAGCAGATCTTCCGGCGCGGTGTCGGTCATATAATACCAGTCTCGTAAGAAGGTATATTGAAGCTCATTGACAATGGGCCCACGAATAGAAAAGTGGTAATCGATAACGCCGGGTTGAGTGTTCTTAGTCAGATAAACATCATGGAAGTTAATGCCTCCTGTAAACGCATGTGTTCCATCAATGATCAAAAGCTTTCGGTGGTTCCGCAGGTTGAGCTGGAATTTACGTTTGAACATATTGGCTTGAGAAAAGCCAATGAGTTGTAAGTTGGGAATATGACGGTGACGCCAAAAGAATTGGCGCAGACTTGGAAGCGCTGAGCCAAAAGCGTCGTAAAGGACACGAATTTCAACGCCATCGTTGGCGCGGGCGATCAAAAGATCCATCAATCGCTTGCCGATTACATCATCTTCAAAAATATAGGTTGAAAGGTGAATATGTTTTTTGGCCTTGCGAATAGCAAGAAACATCGCTTCAATTGCGCGCTCCGCAGGTTCAAGGATCTTTACCTCGTTTCCGCCAAGTAGTGGGTGTTTTGCGCAGAGGCGATCGAGGATTCGATTAAGCGATAGAATATCGGGGTCTAGTGGGGTAACGCGCACGCTATTTTTGTGCTCGGCAATGGTAACAAGGGGGTTTCTTGAGCGCGCATGGCCCCGCCGACTTTTTTGAAAGATGCTATCAGAGTACTGTTTTTGCCATCCTTTATTGGGAACGGTATTAATGCCGAAAAGGACATAAGAAAGCGGTCCCACAATTGGCAGGGTAATGGTAAAGATGATCCAGATTAACGACGTTCGGGCATCGCGAGGTTTCAACAACAGATGAAGACAAACCAAAAGCGCGAGCAGTGAGTGGAGAATGGTGCCAAGCCCGAGAGAGGTGTTTAAATCAACACTTTGAGCTGCGATCACATTGATCATAGCTACTCCTGGGTGGGGGGTGACGTGTTGGAATCACGTTCGCCAAGGGAGAGGTCCCCAACAATTTTCCAGAGCTTCCCATCTTTTTTGACTTGGAGTCCTCGCCCGGGTAGGACTTGTTCGAGCCCCTCCTTTATCATGCTAACTGCAAAAGTTTCAATCTCTTCTTTTTTAGTTTGCGGCAAGTCATGCAGTGTCACCATGTCAAATTGGAGAACATAGCCTCTGCCTAATTCAGAGCCGAATCCAGCCGTGAAGCTGGCTGTTACACGAAAGAGTCCATCCTGTTGTGGATTGGCTGTGGTTCCATGTTCAGGTCGGGCTGGATGGCTTTTAGCAATGTTTCCGAAACGCTCCTCAAGGGCTTGATCCACCCGCTTGAGAAGTTCATTTAAATCTGATTCCCACTGTTCAACTTGTTGATGCTTCATGGCGTCACTTTATCACAAACGTTAGAGGCGCGGAATTCAATTCTTGCATGGGGTGAGGCGCATGTTTCATACTATCAAACCTTATTTTATTTTGATCTGGGGAGGTCTCAATGTCACGCATCAATTGGATTTATGCCGGAACTCTGTTCTTTACATTCGTTGGCTTCACACAAGCTGAAAATACGCAACTTGCGAATGGATCTTTTGAACTTGGTGACAAGGCTCCACAAGGGTGGTCTCTTGAATCTGGAAAAGGACACTGGCAAAAAGAGGGGGGGCGTCATGGCAGTGCCTGTGTGTGTATTGAGGGGGATGGGGTTGACTCAGGCGCTTGGCAAACGGAGCCGTTTTCTTTTAAGCCACATCAGAGTTATCGCCTCACGTTTTATGCTAGAGGTGACGGTGTGGCGGGTGGAACAGCAATCAGTGGTACGCCCTTCCTGAATGTGGATATTGGCATTCCTTCCTCTGATTGGACACGCTACTCTTATGTTTTTGAAAC
>CAZSUM010000200.1:0-5561 GCA_964610015.1 uncultured Lentisphaeraceae bacterium | reverse complement strand
GAAGCCTGTTGCTATCGAACGGATCGCTCTTCACTCTTCCGGATGTGAGGCACCATGCGGCACGTGCTGATGTGGTCAAACTTTCGTTGCATGCTTGGGATCAGGAGAGTTTCTCGCAAATTACCCGCCCTCATCCTTCACTTGTTTTTGATGAGATCCTTGCGGGCTTTCTAACCTTCCGCACTCAATTCTCTGGTCGTCTGGATCTCGAGGTCTTCATTATTCCTGGCCTCAACGATCTTCCGGAACAAGTGATGCGAATTGCCGCGCATGCCAAACGCATAGCTCCTGACAGTATCACACTCAACACCGCAATCCGACCGCCTGTAGAAAATGATGTCACCGCTTGCTCACCCCAACACTTGCGAGACCTCGCCAAGCTTTTTTCACCGATCGCACAGGTCAGTGGCACAGAGCCTACGGCTACACCAGCTCCCTTTAGTGATGACGCCTTGATCGCACTCGTCCATCGACACCCTGTTTCTCTGACTGCGCTTTGTGAAACCTATTCGCTAGAAAAAAAAGAGATGCTAAGTGTTCTTGAAAAACTTTTTCATCAGAACAAAATTCATCTCTTTGATCGCACGGGTATCCCGTTTGCGGGTCCGCTTTCGCTAAAAAACCAGCATACCGACCAGAGCCCCACCGAAGAGCACCCAAACCGGTGAAAGTCGCGTCCGAATCGTTAGCAAAAACGCGGTAATAATAAAGGTGGCTGATAGCAAGTCAGGTCGTTGCGAAAACCACTGCTCAGCAGGCGTTTGCCACAAACAGTTGGCCACAAGTAAAACAGTCGCGTTAATCACTAATCCCGTAACCAACGGACGCACGATGGTAAAGATTCTGACCATACAGGGATGATCTTTATTACGAATCCAAAATGGCCCCAGCAGATTGATACAGAGTACCGAGGGCGCACAAACGGAAAGGGTCCCCACCAATGCACCTGCGAGCGCAATCCAGACCGCCCCTGGATATTCTACGCCAACCACACGATACCCCACAAATGTCGCGGTATTGACCGACATCGGGCCTGGAGTCATCTGAGCAATACCGAGAATATCGAGAAACTGACGATTGTCCAGCCAACCCCGCGACACCATCTCGTGCTGAATGATCGGAATCATGGCGAGCCCCCCCCCGACCGTCAACAAACCGATCTTGAAGAACGTGTACGCAAGTTTCAGCAACAGATTCATCATTTTTTCTTACCCGCAACGAGACCACACCTGCTTGTACGATAAACCGTCCACCCATACCAAAGAATACCTAGCCCCACACCCGCAATGATGACCTTAACCGCACTAACTCCCGCAAACAGAACCAGTGTGATAACAATCAAGCAAATCGTAAGTCCCTGTCGAGTCTGACGCGTCCGCACAAACATGTTATATGCGATTCCCATCATCATGCCTGCGACGGCAGGTCGTAGCCCAGCCATTGCACGTTCAAGCATGACCGAACCTGCAAGTTGATCAACGGCAACTGCGTACCCAAGAATAACAACAAAAGGCACGCAAACGACACCCGTAGTGGCAGCCAGCGTCCCCAAAAAACCACGCAACCGATGTCCAATTAATATGGCCGTATTAACAGCGATGACCCCCGGAACCAATTGAGCCATTGCATAATAATCCACCATCTCTTCAAAGCGGCACCACCCTCTACGATCCACGACCTCCCGTTCGATCAATGGCAACATCGCATACCCACCACCAAACAAAAAGGCCCCAACCCGGGTAAAACTCATAAAGATCTGCGAAAGGGAAACGGTCGTCTCTTTCTGTACCATAAGAAGATCTCCAGCCCATGCAAAATTTGACCAGCACCCTCCCCTACGTACGTTTGCGAAAACGCAGAATGAGCATGACAAGTTCGCGCAATTCTCCAATACGAAGTACATAAGCGCAAACTAAATATACGATCGCAAACACACTTCCTGACAAAATGAGCTTCGTTAAATCGCCAAACCACCCAGACAGTTCAGCGATCAACGCCACCCGCGACAAAATAAGCCAAGCTCCCACAGAGGAAATGCCAGCAGCCAGTGTAACCCGTCCAAGAAATACGATAGTCTCGGAAAAAGGGAAAACCGGCGCATTTTTTTTCAACATCTCAACCAACGTAAAACATTTAAATATCCGTGACAACGTAAATCCTCCGGCAATAAAAGCCAGTAAGATCAGGTCATGTCCACCACAAACCTTGAGTCCTATCCAACTAATCAGAATACTTAGAGAAGAAAAAAGGATTCCAATCACCGTCACCACGACCATACGTCGATTGGCAAAAAAGGCCTGCATCGTCAAGGCTTCAATTGCAGCGGCAGGTAGCACAAGGGTATAAAAAGAGAGTGAAACTGATGTCCGTTGCACGGCAACCGAATCAAAATGTCCCCCTTTAAAGATTAGCGCGGTTAAGGGCACCGCAGCGACTGCAACAAAAATGGAGAAGGGGGCAAAAACAGCCAATAACATCCGTCCAAAACGGGTGACCAAACTGCCCAGTTTTTTCTGGTCATTTTGATCCACCAACTCACAGAAAAACGGAAAAACTGCAATCGCCAAAGTATACGGCACCAGAAACAACAAGGTTCCCTGAAGTTTGCGTCCCATGGAGTTGGCTTGCATCAGTCCCGACTCATCAAGCGCACTCAACAAATAGACGTTGTTGATCTCATCTCGAATCTTTGCCATAACAATCCCGACCAGCAACGGGAGTGCCAACCAACAGAGTCGACGAAAAGCCGGATGGGACAAAGCCAATGTTGGCCGAAAGAGATGGAGTTTTGAACGTAACCCCAAAAGATGCGTTCCTACTTTACAGAGAGATCCAGCCACCAGCCCCCACATGAGCATCTGGGCGTTATCACGCGCCATGACCGCACCAAAAATCAGAAATCCGACAACACAGAATTTCCAGACAGCATCGCCAAACGCAGCGAGGAAAAACCGTTTATACCCATTGAGAAGAACGTATGTAATAGAACCAAGCGAAAGCCCAATCACAGCAGGACCCAATGTCCGTACGCTTTTGACAGCCAACACGTAACGCTCTGGCGTTAACTCATAACTCCACTGTGTCAAACTCGATACGACCCACTCAGGAAGAAAGACTAAAACCACTGCTACCAGCAATAAAATCAAAAACTGAAGCGTTAGAACCGTATTCGCAAAACGCCAGGCGCTACGTTCATCGCCTAAATCTAATTCGCGCATGAAGATCGGCAGAAATGAAGGCCCCAGAACCTCTTCTCCAACCAGAAAAAGCATGAACACACAATTCTCAAAGGCAAAGGCATAAACAACATCAAAGGTGCCTTGTGGCAAATAATAGCCCATGACCTTGCTTTGTATCAGGCCCGCCAATTTAAATAACACATGGGCAATCAGAACAAAAATGCCTGCTTTGCAAATGCGCTTCTCGAGACTTGTCTTGTGAACGCTCATTGCTCCCCCATCACATTCCACATGATTGTTCGCACATTCATTCACACTGACGTAACACCATCAAGGAATAAACCAAGCTTTTCTCCACCACCCAACCCTCGTTTCTCACCTTGCATAATGTTCAGGAGCACGTCTTTATAGGCTAATCCATTATTTGCATGTCGCAGAGCTTACGATACCCTTGACGTAACGCATACAACTGCTCATGCGTGCCCCGTTCGATAATCTGGCCCTTTTCTATTAATAAGATCTGATTTGCATTTCGGATCGTGCTTAAACGATGGGCAATCGCAAACGTAGTTCGGTTTGCCATCAATTTGTTAATTGCATCCTGTACCAACCGTTCTGTCACGGTGTCCAGCGCACTGGTCGCCTCATCCAAAATAAGTATCGGCGGATTTTTTAGAATGGCACGTGCAATCGCAATCCGCTGCTGTTCGCCACCGCTAAGGGCAAATCCTTTTTCGCCCACAACACGTTCATATCCTTCGGGATTCGACATAATAAACTCATGCGCATTTGCCATCTTCGCTGCCGCAACAATCTGCTCATGTGTGGCATTAGGCGTGCCATAGCTAATGTTATTCGTGATCGTATCGTTAAAGAGCACCGTCTGCTGGGTGACCACACCAATCAGGCTTCGCAGATCCGCAATGTCAATCTTTCGTAAATCGATACCATCGAGCGTCACCGCTCCAGAATTAGGATCGTAAAAACGTGCCAACAAATTGGCCAACGTGCTTTTTCCTGATCCGGTTCCCCCTACCACCGCTATCACAGACCCCCGCGGAATTTCAAATACTGCATCGCGGATGGTCAGATCTTGCGCTTGGTCATATCGAAATGAAACGTGCTCAAAACGAATAACATCTTCAAAACTCTGCTTATGAACCGGATGGGGATCTAAAGGCAAACTGAAATCATAATCCAGCAAAGAATACATACGTGCCAACGCAGCGCGGCCGCGCTCGAGTTGTGCCTGCACTTTACCTAACTGTTTCATCGGTCGATACGCGACAAGAATCGGCACCAGCAAAGGAACAATCTGATCAATTGTCAACCGCCGGAAGAAACAGTACGTAATAAAAATAAAACACAAAAAGATGGCCACACTCTCTACCGCAGGTGTAATGAGAAGTTCAACCCGCACGGCTCGCAACACACTCTTCATGTAAAAACCATTGACCTGCCAGTATTTCTCCACTTCACACGCTTCGGTGTGATAGGCCTTCACCACACGAATGCAGGTCAGATTTTCATGGAGCTTGGACACAATGAATGAGATCCGATGCAACGCTTTACGAGACCAACGACGGACCACAGTACCAAGCAACGCCATGGGCATCACGACCAGTGGAAAGCCAATCAACACCAGCACCAGAGTCTCAATCATCTGATTATGAATGGCAAAGTAAATGACAAACCCGCCTGAAACCAGAATCTCGAAAGGTGCTCGACATAAATCTGCCAGCGTGTGCGCAATAACCTGATCCACCTGTTGCGGGTCACTAAGACAACGACTCATGAGTTGTCCGACATCTGTTCGTCCAAAAAAACCGAGCGATTGATTCTGCAGATGGCTGAACATATCTAGGCGGAAGTCTTGAACCACCTTAGCCCCCGTCCAACGCAGAAAATAATGATTCAAATAATAGGCCAACATTTTGACCAACATGACCAACGGTACCACCAGAAGCGCGATCAAGAGCAACGCACCCGTCATATGCCCTTCAGTATCGCGAAAGGTGATTCCGATTCGATTACCAAATTTCTCCACGCGGCCAAACCAAGAGGGTAACGCAGAATCTGCCTCAACCGACAATTTACCGGAGTGGTCTTTATCGATTAATCCTTTCAAACTCCCATCTAGCTTTTGATGTCGTTGCTTAGATGAAATAGCGGGTTTGACCTCTTGACCCTCTTCCATCAATACCGAGGCCGGCCCACTAATGCTCTGAACCTGCTTCAACATCGGTTGAATCACTTGGAATATTGGAACCCAAGAACCGGCTGTGATGGAACCTGCCAAGAGGCCTGCCAAGAGACGCATCCGGTATTTTTTGGCATATTGATAGAGACGACCATATGCCTGACTAAAAGAATATTCTTGAT
>CAZSUM010000199.1:2823-5598 GCA_964610015.1 uncultured Lentisphaeraceae bacterium | reverse complement strand
CGATACGCGTAGTGCTGTTGGTAATCAGATTTTCGTTGTTCCCTGAAAGCGTTAATCGAACGTTGTCAGAAAAAGTGATCGGTCCTTTCAAAAACAAGCGATCGTGACCAATCTGCCCACTCCACGCATTTGTCATGTTTAGGGCAATATCCATGGCGCTCCCTTCCAACTCAATTTGCGTAGCGATATTCGCCGAGTTCGTCAAATTAAAGGTGAGCGCATTGTCAAAGATAACAGCGTCACTTTGTGAATAGCAGAACCGGAGTCTGGGGCTTTCCGTGTACCCCTCATCCGCAACAAAGTCATTAACATCGGTGATCTGAATGGGATAACGCCCCAGACGCGTAAACTGTGATTGATTGGCGAATCTGACCCGGCCACTGAGAATGACCTGTGCATTAAAATTGGAACTATAGCCGCTCTGAAACGAGAGAAACGTCTTGCCGCCAAGGGTCCAAACGACATTGGACTCAGCACTCATTGGCCCATACATGAAAAAATATAGATGCCCATGCTCGTATCCATCCTGTTCGACAAACCAACTCTACGAATCTGTCAAGTGAAGGGGCACATACCAACTTGGCGATGGCATACTCTTGTCTTGTGAGTATGGCAGGGCCGTTTCACTGTAACTATCTAACGCTAATCCTCCTGCGCCCAAGGAAAGCTGACCAGCTTCATCTTCAGCCCGCAAGGTGGCTTTACTGTTAGCCGATCCGTTTTTCAGAAATTTAATCCCGTTAATCTGCTGATCACCGCTTACATAGAGCGTATAGGCAGTCGTGACCGAAGCCAGCGAATTACTGATCATAATATCTGCGCTACTATCACTGGGCGGCACGACACCTTCAGCCCAATTAAGCGCATTGGTCCAATAATACGTGCCTGCATCAACACGGGTCCAGTGATACGAATCGGCAAACAGCGTACCAACGGAAAGCAGAGCAAAACACCCAACTACAACACGACTAAGACCGCACTTTTTCATTGCATCTCCCACTAAAAACCATCTCACGCAAATTAACTGTATACGAAGAACAAAGTACCCACTGACCGTCCCCTTGTCAAGGGTTGACCATGAGATCCACAATGCGGGTTGAAGTGGTAAAGACGCTACCTCTTGCTGACGTGCTCAGCGCGGGAACAGGCAACAATCTGCGTTACTCTGCTTGCTTGGCATTTCCAAGGGCACGAGAGGTCATCCTGCGTTGTGCTTCGTTTGTCAAGATTTCACGTGCTTTACTTCGCTGCTCCTCCGTCAAAAGATCACGAATCACAATCAATTGACGCGTCGCTAATTTGGCTTGATCCGTACGATACTGACCAATCCGTTCAATAATCGCCATGATCTCTTCCGCACTGGCACCCGGCTGATTGAGCACTTGTTTGGCCAATTCCGCTTGTTGTTGCGCCTCTCGCGTAATGGCATCCTCCAGCCGCTGCGCCTCAACCGCGAGCGGCTCGAGTTGCGCTTTGATCTGTTGGGCTTGCTCGCTCTCGATGCCAACTTGTTTCTGAAAATCACTGGATAAAACCCGCTTCCCAACCCAATTCCGTCGATTTAACATGCGTCCATGGCGCACAGGCGGCTCCTTCGCTGAAGGTTCGGCCATAACAAGGCCTGTCATTAGCATCAAGACCGCTACCATGATCTGTCGGTACTGTTTCATAAATCTCCTTTAGCGTACCCGTTCACCCTTGAAGCAGACGGAAGAAGTCCCCTTCTGTACCACGTGAGCAGTCACGCATATTCTGTATTTGTAAATTCTAAACGCACGATCGACAGATTTATTGCCATCGCGAACTATCTTCCTCACTTCGTCACAGATCGAAAAGCGTCAACTGTCCGGCAAGATCACTCCCTTTACGGCGATTCCGCTTGGCAAGTTTTGGCATTCCGGCTTCCAATTCACCCTCTTCAAGGTTGGCGAGAATCTCACGTGATCGATCAATGACCTCATCCGGCATACCCGCCAGACGGGCCACATGAATGCCATAGCTCTTATCTGCTGTTCCGGGCTTAATACGCCGCAGAAAAACAACCGAATCCCCGTGTTCTCGCACCTCTACGGTATAATTCTTAACGCCCCTGAGTGTCCGCGCCAGATCCGTCAACTCGTGGTAATGCGTGGCAAACAGGGTCTTGGCCTTGACCGTGGGGGTATTGTGCAGATACTCCGCGACTGCCCATGCAATGCTAATCCCGTCAAAGGTACTGGTCCCGCGACCAATCTCATCCAAAACAATCAAACTTCGGGCTGTTGCGTTGTTGAGAATATTGGCCGCTTCCTGCATTTCCACCATAAAGGTACTACGACCCTGTGCGAGATCATCACCTGCGCCAACACGCGTGAACACACGATCCAACAAGCCGATTCGTGCTTTGCGTGCAGGCACAAAAGACCCCACATGCGCCAAAATGGCGATCAGCGCCACTTGCCGAATGTAGGTGGACTTGCCCGCCATATTCGGCCCCGTAATCAGCATCAGTTGGTTATTCCGGCAGTCCAACAACGTATCGTTGGGAACAAACTGCCCGGCGTCAGGCAACTGCTCAACCACGGGGTGGCGTCCGTCGCAAATCTCTAACGTGTCATCTTCCGTCATTTCGGGACGCACATACCCTAACGCAAGCGCACGATCTGCCAGTGTACAGAGCACATCAAGTCGCGCCAAAGCATCGGCTGTTTCCTGAATCACCACGGTCTGAGCCACCACCTGCTCGCGAATTTCGCTGAACAGTTCACACTCCAAAGCGATCGCTCGATCCTGTGC
>CAZSUM010000199.1:295-2813 GCA_964610015.1 uncultured Lentisphaeraceae bacterium | reverse complement strand
AAAAATCTTCTGCTCATACTGCTTGAGTTCAGCAGTAATGTATCGCTCTGCATTCACGAGGGTCTGTCGCCGTTCATACTCTGGCGGAACGGCCGCGACCTGCCCTTTGGAGACTTCGATGTAAAAGCCAAACACTTTATTGTGCCGAACCTTCAGTGTCTTGATCCCCGTACGCTCCTGTTCGCTGGCCTGATACCGAGCGAGCCAAGCATGCCCCTCTGAGGCTAACCCGCGTAATTCATCCAGTTCTGGGTGGTAGCCCGCACGAATGATCCCGCCCTCTTTAAGCGCGATGGGCGGCGTGTCGGCAATCGCGTTTGAGATCAGCTCAACCAGGTTAGGCAACGGATTCAGATGCGCGGCAACATCTCGCAGTAGCGTATCTTCCAACCGTTCCAGGCCCTCGCGCAACGAAGTCACGGGCTGCAACGAGAGCGCCAACGAGCGCACATCGCGTCCATTTCCACGCCCAGTTCCAATACGCGCAATTAACCGTTCCAGATCGCGCACCGTAGCGAGTTGCTCACGCAGTGTCGTCAAAACCAGGCGCTGCGTGGTCAAACAGCCAATAGCGTCATGTCGTGCCCGAATCGCAGCGCCCTGCCGCAAAGGACGCGAAAACCAATTCCGTAACAAACGCGAGCCCATGGGTGTGCAAGTGTTGTCCAAAACCCCAAGCAACGTGGCATCCGCGCTGCGCCCCCGTTGCGGTAGTAAATCCAAATTGTGGCACGTCTGCTCATCAAGCATCAAAAAATCACCCGCGTGACGGACCTGTAGCGAACGGATATGCCCGACTTGATGGTGCAAATCTTCATGTACATAATGCAACAACGCACCCGCGGGACCCACCAATTCCGGCTCGCCACAACACCCGTACCCCTCGAGCGAATGAACTCCAAAATGACGCAATAACCAGTCGCAAGCGCAATCAAAGGAGAGACTCCAATCGTCTATTTCCGTTATCGCACCTGAACGACTCTGAGACAGCGCCGTTACGATCCGCGGATCAAGTCGCTGCTCGCGGCCAACTAAACACTCGCTCGGCGCCGCTCGCCGGATCATTTCGCCCAGTGCTGCGGCATCAGTAGCCGCCTCAACCGTAAAGCTCCCCGTCGAGAGATCAAGTAACGCCAGCCCCAACCCTTTATCCGCATAAAGCGCAGCGAGATAATTATTCCGCGCCGCATCGAGGATTTCATCTTCCGTCACCGTACCAGGCGTCACGACACGAGTCACCTCACGTCGGACAATCCCCTTGGCTTGGGCAGGATCTTCAACCTGATCGCAAATCGCCGCTTTTTTGCCTGCGCGAATCAGTTTAGCGAGGTAGGCGTCCAACGCATGATAGGGAACCCCGCACATGGGCGTACCCCCCCGCTGGGTCAGCGCAACACCCATAATCGGGGCCGCTTCCCGTGCGTCGTCGAAGAACATCTCATAAAAGTCCCCCAAGCGAAAAAGCAGAATCACGCCTTGCGGCAACTCCGCTTTGATCCGGCGGTACTGCCGCATCATCGGGGTTAATTCTTCGCCAGCCATGTGAGTTATGCTCCCGGGGATCAGGCTTTAGGCAACAGATCACGTCGGATCAACTCTTCAGCAATCTGTACTGCGTTCTGCGCCGCGCCCTTGCGGATGTTATCCCCACAACACCAGAGCGCCAAACCATTCTCAACGCTCGGGTCCACGCGAATGCGGCCAACGGTCACGTCGTCCCCACCTCCGGTGAAAAGCGGCATCGGATAACGAGCAACCGACAACTCGTCAATAACCGTAACCCCTGCAGTGGTCGATAATATCTCGCGTGCCCTCTCGGGCGTCATCGGAGCGCTAAACTCAGCATGCACAGCCACCGAGTGCGCATAAAAGACCGGCACACGTGCACACGTAGCCGTTACCCGCAACTCCGGCGCGTTGAGAATCTTGCGCGACTCAAAGGTCAACTTGGCCTCTTCCGAGGTATATCCAGGCATCTCCTTTTTCTCTCCACCAATCTGCGGCAACACATTAAAAGCGATCTGGTAAGGATAGGCGCTAACAGCCATTTCACCCCCAGTCGCGTATGCACGAACCTGTTGTTCAAGCTCATCAATCGCCGCACGGCCCGTGCCGCTCACGGACTGGTAGGTCACGGCAATCATCCGGCGCAAAGGGACCTGTCGATGTAGCGGCGCAATCCCCATCAGCGTGATGATGGTGCTGCAGTTGGGGTTGGCAATAAACCCTTGATGCCCCACAAGCGCATCTCCGTTGATCTCAGGGATCACCAACGGGACACGTTCATCCATGCGATAGTCATCCCCGTTGTCGATCACAACCGCGCCCCGCTTGACAGCCTCCCAACCATACTGTTTGGAGGCCCCTTTGGAGCCTTCCGTGCCAGCGAACAACACAATGTCTAAACCGTCAAAAGCTTCCGGCTTGGCCTCAAGAACATGAAACGTCTCGCCCGCGACCTCTTCATCCCGCTCGCGTGTGGCCAGAATTCGAATTTCCTTGGCTGGGAATTTCCGCT
>CAZSUM010000199.1:0-285 GCA_964610015.1 uncultured Lentisphaeraceae bacterium | reverse complement strand
GAACCTTGACCATCTCTGTTCCGACTGCGCCAATACCAACCAAACCAATACGGTACTCTTTCATGTTGATCCCTTAACTTGCTTTAAAAAAACAAGTCCTTAGCTTATAAGAACCCAATGGTTTTAGCAATTTCAAACAGGGATGATTTCACATCTCGGATGTTAGGTTGCTTTTTGGGTGGCGTGCGCACCTTGTGATGTTTATCCAAAACTAGCACGTCCAAAATCCCCTTGACTTCGGGCTGAATCGGGTTGCTATTCGGTCACAGAATAAGGACACTATCT
>CAZSUM010000198.1:0-5608 GCA_964610015.1 uncultured Lentisphaeraceae bacterium | reverse complement strand
ACTAGGCAACAACATCAGTTGATAATCCTGAATCCAAACGCGATCACCGGGTTGAATGATTCGCATGGCTGCATTGAGAAAGAGTCGATTAACCTCTTCATAGCTGGACCAAGCCTGCTTGTCATAATGAATATAGGCAAAAAAGTAGTGACAGAGAGGCCAGATGACATTGTTACAATAGCCTTCGTAGTAGTGTTCAATCTGTTCGGGTGAAAGAAAAACAGGATGGAATTTGTGGTTGGCAAGAACTTGAGTCACATGGTCGCATTTTTCAGCTTCATCCACATGTAGACCCGGCCATCCAATCCAGTGGGTCTCAATATCCGAATGGAGTGAGGCGAGACCGGTTGCCAGTCCGCCCTCACTTCTTTTAAACGTGAGGTGTTCGCTGGAATGCGACATTTTGATAGGTAATCGGTTGGCTATAATAATCAAACGCATGTTGGGATTCTCCAGTTAGCCGCGGTTGTGCAGGGGGAGTAAAGGTGGTTTCATATCGCCCAGCAAGATGGCGCAATCGATCACGGCAAGGTGCGAGTACCCTTGCGGGAAATTGCCAAGTTGATCTTTTGTTTTAAAGTCAAGATCTTCACTGAAGAGCCCCAAAGGTGTGGCATAACTCAGGAGCTTTTCAAAGAGATGTTCTGCCTCCTGATGCTCTCCAATTTGCCAAAGTGCTTTAACCATCCAAAATGAGCAAACCGTAAAGGATGAAGTCGGGGTGCCAAAATCATCATCATTCTTGTAACGAAACATGAGCCCATCACGTGAGAGGTCTTGCTGGATTTTCTTAACGGTAGAGACAAATTTTGGATCGTCGGGCTCGATAAAATCGTAGGAGGCCATTAATAGCATGGAGGCATCTAGATTATCACTGCCATACCGCTGGGTAAAGGCCCCCACAGACTCTGACCACCCATGCGTTAAAATATCCGCTCTGATTAAATCACGTTCGGTTACCCACGACTCAACTTCGCTCTCCTCTGCTAGTAATTGTGCAATCTTAATGCCACGATCCATGGCGACCCAGCACAGCATTTTTGAGAAGGTAAAGTGTCCTGGATTTGCACGGTATTCCCAGATACTCACATCGGGTTGACGCCACATGCGGATGACATTTCTTACGAGACTGCGAGTGATCGTCCAGAGTTTCTCTAACGTCACCTCTTCAATACGATAGGCCTCCATGTAGTGCAAGATCGCATTGAGCAAAACACCGTAAATATCGTGCTGACGCTGGGAATAGGCTGCGTTGCCGACCCGTACGGGTTGGCTTCCCTTGTAACCCTCTAGCCAGTCGAGCGTCTTTTCAGTAAGATTTTTGTTGCCACGGATACCATACATGACCTGTATTTCATCGTCTTTATACGGGACAACCCGTAAAACATAGGAAAAGAAGTTTTGCGCAACATTGAAGTGCCCAATCTTGGTCAGGATGTTCAACATCATAGTCGCATCACGTATCCAGCAAAAGCGGTAGTCCCAATTACGACCTTCCCCAAGCGTCTCAGGCAACGAGGTTGTGATGGCGGCCATAATGGCACCGGTGTCTTGGTACGAAAGAAGTTTGAGAACCAAAGCACTGCGACGGATCTCTTTTGACCAGCGGGAAAAGGGCGTTGTTCTTTCAACCCAGTCTAGCCAGTAGACCTTGGTTCTCTCAACTTCAAGGACAATCCGATCTAATGTAACGGGGCGAATCTTTTGATCATAACTCAGAAGCAGAAAGGCATCATCTTTAAGTGCAAAGGGAGTTCCTTGTAGCACGTCGGCATGTTTTAAACTGGTATAGAGGTAGAGTGACTCATACGCACCATTTTGTGATTTACTCTTGATGTACTTGTCTTTGCTGTAGCTTTGGGTTTCGTGTCGCCCATACCCAAGCCGTGGACAATACTGAATCGAACAGACTGGGTTTCCATGCGTTGGCCGAAAATAGCGTAATAATTCTGGCGGTGCATAGTAATGGCCATTTTCTTTATGCCGCGGCATCAGATCGATAAGTTCAAATCCTCCTTGCGGGCTCTCAAAAACGGTATGCAGAATATTGGTGTTGGGAATGTAATCTTGTGTGATGGAATAGCTATCATCAACCTGAATGCCGAAAAACCCGCCACGCTTTTCATCGAGTAATGAAGCGAAAACCGAGGGCGAATCAAAATCAGGGAGACAGCACCAGACAATCGTTCCCTTTTTGTCAATTAGAGCCGCCGATTTGCAATTTCCAATAACACCTAGATCCATGCCATTCTCCTTTGTTTTAAGATACCAAAATAGAGGGGGGTTAACAATATTAGAGGAAGATCGTTTGTATTGAAATAATCGATTCTTGTCGCCTCATCGTAAATGATTTATAGTCAAAAGCATGGTTGTCGCTCATGTTTTATCTTTAAAGGAAAGTAGGTCAAGGTGTCTTTAATACATGACTGGTTGAATAATCCGTTTGTATTTCAAGTGGCTCTCTGGGTCTTCTTTCTGTTGGTTTTGGCCGGGTTGATTGCTGGACATCGCTTGTGTTTTAGGCTCTTGCGGCAGCGACTGGATCGCTTACCGGGGTTGATCGATGGCGCCGTTATTCAATCACTCGGCAAGCCAACCTTGTTGCTAATATTGTGGGCGGCAGTTGCTGGCTTTGGCTACTTCCAACTTGCGGGCCATGCGATGGCTAGCGTGTTTTCCAAACTCAATGTACTCTTTTTGATCATCGCTTCTGCTTGGCTGGCAACGCAGGTTGTGAGGGCAACGGTGCGCTACATGGAGAAGTGCATCGACATCGATTTGAGCGCAACCGACAATCTGAAAGCGCGTAAAAGCTTAACGCAACTCATGGTTTTTCAGGCGATTGCAGATAGTATCATCGTGTTGCTGGCTCTCATTTTTTGTTTGATGAGCTTTGACGCTGCTCGTACGATCGGAATTAGTCTTTTAACCTCAGCGGGTATTATCGGAGTGGTTGTGGGCTTTGCCGCTCAGAAAAGTCTAGGCCTTGTTTTGGCAGGGTTGCAAATTGCCATCACGCAACCTATTCGTATCGATGATGTGGTCGTGGTAGAAGGGGAGTGGGGACGTATTGAAGAGATCACGCTCACCTATGTGGTTGTCAAGATTTGGGATCAACGTAGACTTATCCTTCCGGTAACCTATTTTCTTGAGAAGTCATTTCAGAACTGGACACGCACCAAGGCCGATATTTTCGGGACGGTATCTCTCTATCTTGATTATCAGGCACCGATTGACCTTTTGCGCGCTGAATTACGTCGGTTGGTTGAGCACGATGCGAATTGGGATGGCCGAGTGGCGAATATTCAGATTACGGAGACAACAGAACGATATCAGGTTGTACGGGTTCTCGTGAGCAGTGCTGACTCTTCTCGTAACTGGAACCTTCGCGTTACCGTGCGTGAAGGCCTGATTGTTTTTCTCAATCGTCATGCACCAGAGGCCTTTGTCCGTGCGCGTATCGCGATTAAAGACGAACGTTCTGATGACTCTGTCGCCTCGTCGCCAAGAATTACAGAGACTTTACATGAATCGAATCTTGTTTGAAGCTGACGAAATTGATGCTGCCGGTAACGTGGTTTTGTTTGACGAGCGTGCCGAACACATCCGTGCGGTCTTACGTTTGTCCGTCGGGGGCGTGATTCGCTCGGGCATTCTGAATGGGTTAGGGGGGACCTCTCGGATCTTGGAAGTTGATGCCTCCCATGTAAAACTTGCGACAGAGCATACGCAAGTGATGCCCTCTCCTTGGTTTGATCTGCTTTTGGCTGCTCCTCGTCCAAAGGTGATGAAGCGCTTGTGGCCACAATTGGCTGCTCTGGGTGTCCGGCGTGTTGTGGTGGTAAATGCGGCAAAGGTTGAAAAGTGCTATTTCAGCAGTCAATGGATGAATGAGCGCGCTTATCGTCCACTCTTAATCGAAGGTTTAACTCAAGCTGGACGAACAACGCTGCCAGAGGTTTTTATTCGAAACCGATTTAAACCCTTTATTGAGGATGAACTTGCTGAGTGCTTCCCAACTTCGCAACGGCTGTTGGCACATCCCGGTGCCAGAAGTAAAAACAGATTGCTGACTCATTCGACGGATAGGCCATTGATGGCCATTGGACCTGAGGGTGGATGGACTGAATATGAGCTGGCGTTATTTGCTGACCATGGTTTTCAGAATTTCTCACTTGGAACGCAAACGTTACGTACTGACACTGCCTGCGTCGCCCTAATCGCTGTGCTTGGCTGGTTGTGTTGCCAATCGTAAAACAGTCTAATCGCGGGAATATGGGGCAGGGGCAGCACGCGTGTTTGTTGTCGCTAGGGAAGCAACGAAAATCAAACGCTTAGCTCTTGGCTGCTGGCAGCTTGAGAATTTTTCGGTAAAGCGCTTCTGTTTCATGTGTCGCATTTTCCCATGTGAACTTGGCGGCTTTTCGGTAGCCAGCTGCAATCTTTTCAGCGCGAAATTGTGGATGGTCAAGCAGGAGACTGACCGCACTGGCGATAGAGGCGCGGTCTTGTGGATCGCAGGAGACCGCAGAATCACCACAATTTTCAACTGCCGCTCCTCCTGAGCAAACCACTGGGCACCCACAGGCCATGGCTTCCAACGGAGGTAGGCCAAAGCCTTCGTCATGTGAGGGAAAAACAAACGCTTCTGCTAGAGAATAAAAAACTGGCAGATCATCTGCATGAACATACCCAATTCGGCTGACCCGATGGGGTACGCCATGTTCCCGAATGACACGGTCAAGATCCGCCCCAGCCTTTGGGTCCGCCGCACCTGCAAGGATGAGGTGCATGTCGGGTCGCTCGGCTTGCACGATGGCAAATGCCCGGATCAGATTGACAATATTTTTGCGCTGTGAGAGATCCCCTACAAAAAGCAGAAAAGAGAGAGGTAAGGCGTACCGTTGGCGGACAGAACGCAGGCGGGCATAATCGGTGCAACGACTGAAAGTAGGTGCAATACCTGGCGGAATAACGACCAGACGCCCTTCTGCTTCTGGGAAATAATTCAGGATTGTTTGGCGAGTATAGGGTGAATACGCGATAATCGCGGCTGCCTTGCGAATCGATGGCGGTATCAGTAACCGGTAGTGGAGTCGGTTGCTTCGGCTACAGAATTGCGGATGCGTCAAGACGTGTAGATCATGAATCGTGAGAATAAAAGGGCAGGGACAAAGCAAAGGCGCAACATAGGCGGGGGCATGTAACAAAGGCGAACGGATACGCTTGAGATGCAACGGTAAGAGTGTTTGTTCCCACAAAATACGCAAAAGTCTTGATTGAGTGGCCAGTTTCGAAACGTGAACCGTCACGTGTGGTGCAACTGGAATGGTGCGTTGATTTGGGGGAATACACAAGGAAAGCGGTAACGTTCCGCAAGTGACCAAAGCACACGCGAGCTGATGTACGGTTACTTCAACACCGGAATACGGCTCGTGCAGGACCATGGCATTATAACATACCGGATACATGGGTTCACTGCGATGTGTGTTTTAAGAATGGCGGAGAGGGAGGGATTCGAACCCCCGGTGCCCGTAAGAGCACACAGCATTTCCAGTGCTGCACCATCGGCCAGCTCGGTCACCTCTCCGAAAAAAAAAGCTCCCAC
>CAZSUM010000197.1:0-5613 GCA_964610015.1 uncultured Lentisphaeraceae bacterium | reverse complement strand
TGGGGCTGAATTTCACGGAACGCGGCTTCGGCGTGCGCGGCGCGCTGGGCGTGAGTGACCGCGGTCACTCAGCAGCCTCCCAGCTCAAGCCCGGTGACATCGATTGGGAAACGCTTTTTGGCAAGCAGGGTGTGCGCTGGTTCCACACGGGCGGCATCTACGCAGCGCTTTCTGCCACAGCCCCGCTTGTACTAGAAGAGGCCATGGCAGCCGCGAATAAGCATGGCACGATCATTTCGTATGACCTCAATTACCGACCCTCCCTGTGGAAAACCATCGGCGGACTCAAAGCCTGCCAAGAGGTCAACCGTAGACTCGCAAAATACGTCGATGTGATGATCGGAAATGAAGAAGACTTTACAGCGTGCCTCGGTCTTGAAGTCGAAGGCGTCGACAAAAACCTCAGTTCACTCCCCCTCGAAGCATTCAAGCGCATGATCGAGCGAGCCGTAGGAGAGTTCCCGAACTTCAAAGCATGTGCAACCACCCTCCGCGGTGTCAAGACAGCGTCTATCAACGACTGGAGCGCCATCTGCTGGTACGACGGCGCGTTCTATCAAGCCATGGAAATGAAAGACCTGTGGATCTATGACCGCGTAGGTGGCGGCGATAGTTTCGCTTCTGGACTGGTTTACGGCTTCCTGACATTCAACGATGCGCAAAAAGCGGTCAACTACGGGTGCGCGCATGGTGCACTGGCCATGACCACCCCGGGTGATACCTCAATGGCCTCCAAGTCCGAGGTCGAAAAACTGGTGGCCGGCGGTAGTGCCCGAGTGGTGCGCTAGAGCCACAGAGTAAACCGCGCAGTCGTTCAGGATAGAAACGCCCCGCTGGGGCGTCCGAAAACACTCCTCAGAAAGGGGTATGCCATGGTCCGAGATATCCGGGAACACAACGAGCCGATAGACACCACTGGACTGCCTTCGCTCGACGACTCGCTGAGCGGCATCCTTGCAGGCGACAATATCGTCTGGCATGTGGAGCGTATTGAGGACTACCAGTCCTTTGTGACCCCCTACGTGCAGGCAGCCGTGCGCGACCAGCGCAAACTGGTTTACTTCCGGTTCGCACGGCACGAACCGCTTCTGCCAGATGACTTCCCTTGCGAGCGCCACACACTCAATCCCGAAGATGGGTTTGAGGTGTTCATCCACCGCATCCATCAAGTCATTGGCGAAGCAGGGTTTGGCGCGTATTACGTGTTCGACTGCCTATCGGACCTTGCAACCGATTGGTATTCAGATGCCATGCTCGGCAATTTCTTCATGCTGACCTGCCCCTATCTATACAAACTAGAGACCATCGCGTACTTCGGCCTGTTGCGTCGGCACCACTCACGACATGCGACCGAGCCCGTGCAGTCCACCACCCAACTGTTTATTGACATCTTTCACGCCAACGACAAACTCTATGTGCGCCCTGTCAAGACGCAGTTCCGCTATACGCCGACCATCCATCTGCTCCATGTTTGGAAAGAGGAGGACGTGTTCGAAGTCGTGCGCTCCAGCGCAGTGATCGCAGAGGTACTCTCCAATGCAGGACCGGACTGGGCTGCGGACGAAACCTACGGCGAGGAAATTTTGCGTCATGCAGAGGAAATGGTCTCGCATCCTGAGTCACCACAAGCCTACTCGGAAGAACAACGACATGACGTGTGGCGACAGCTCGTGCGCATGGTGGTCACACGTGACGATGCCATTATGCCGCTCGTACGCGAATACCTGAGCATCTCCGATCTGCTCGACATCCGAGGCCGCATGGTGGGCACAGGACTCATCGGCGGCAAGACTGTCGGCATGCTGGTAGCCCGCAATATTGTGGCACGCGACGCGTCACAAGTGGGGTCCCGACTGGAGCCACACGACTCCTTTTACATCGGCGCGGATGTCTTCTACACCTTCCTCGTGCGTAACGGGTTGTGGCCCTACCGCGAGCAACAACACTCGCCAGAAACCTTTCTGGAGGGCGTAGATGAAGCACGCACAAAGATCTTAGCTGGCACGTTCCCCGATTATGTGTTGCGACAGTTTGAAGAGCTGTTGGACTATTTTGGACAATACCCCGTCATCGTGCGCTCCAGCTCGCTACTGGAGGATAACTACGGCAATGCCTTTGCTGGCAAATACGAGAGTGTATTCTGTGCGAACCAGGGCCCACGAGAAACAAGACTGGCCGCATTCCTAGAAGCAGTTCTGACAGTCTATGCCAGCACCATGAGCCGCGAAGCGCTCAATTACCGCGCCCGCCACAACTTGTTGGAACGCGATGAACAGATGGCACTCTTGGTCATGCGCGTCACCGGCGTTTTGCAGAGCCACACCTTTTATCCGCATCTGGCCGGTGTGGGCTTCTCCTATAATCCCTTTGTTTGGAGCAAGGAGATCGACCCTACGGCGGGCGTGCTACGACTGGTTTACGGACTCGGTACGCGTGCGGTCGACCGTGTCGACGACGACTACACACGCGTGGTCGCGCTGAATGCACCGCTACGCCGTCCCGAGTCTGATTTTCAGGAGGTCTGCAGCCACTCTCAACGTAAGGTCGATTTCATTGATCTCGAAGCAGACACCCTGCGTTCGGGTTATTTCGAGGATCTACTCAAAGACGCACGGGATGTCCCCCTCGATCTCTTCACCTCCTACGAAGAGCAGTCGATGATGCAAGGGCAGACACACCGCATTCTGACCTTCGACAAGTTGTTAACGACAACGGAGTTCGTGGACGATATGCGACAGTTGCTAAAATCGTTGGCAACCGCCTATGATCGCCCGGTCGACGTCGAATTCGCCGTCAACTTCTTAGACCACCAGACCTACCGCATTAACCTCCTACAGTGTCGACCACTACAGGTGCAGGGCACACACAACCCGAATGTACCCAAGCTACACGTGGCACCTGAGCAGGCCCTCCTGATGAGTAAGGGGGCTGTCGTAGGACACAGCCGTGTCACGCGGTTGGACTGGATTTTGTCTGTGAATCCAGAGCGTTACGGTGCACTACCTGAGAATACGCGCCATGCGGTGGCACGAGCTATCGGCGAGATCAATCGCGTGTTTGGCAAGCTGGGTGGCACGGTGCTGGCAATAGGTCCCGGGCGCTGGGGCACGCACATGGCCTCATTGGGTGTACCCGTGAGCTTTTCGGAGATCAACCATGTCTCAGCACTGTGCGAAGTGGCGCAGATGCATGCTTACTTAACGCCTGACATCTCGCTGGGCACACACTTCTTCGGCGAGCTGGTAGAACTGAACATGCTCTACTTCGCGCTCTTCCCCGACCGCACGGAGAATCGATTCAACCACGAACGGCTAGAGACAGCAAAAGACTGTCTGCCTGAATGGGTACCTGAGTTACCCGAAGCGGTTGCGCCGATTCTACGCGTGGTGCGTGCAGATGAGGTTGAGCCTGAAGGTCTCTGGCTGGTGGCCAACGCACCCGAACAAGTGGTTGCGGCATGAAGCGTCGTCGTGCCAAACACAACCACCACCGCTAAAATCGAACTCATTTTCATCATATCGCTCCTTTTTAGTGCAACAAGCATTATTTATACATCCACTAAGTTGGGTCTGCTATGACTCATTTCAAATATTATGCGAAGGGAGTCATGACTACGTCAAGCCTAGATTCTTCGAAGTGAAATGGCTATGATTGGCAAATGTCATATTTTTAAGAGCAGTTTCCAGCCTTAACTCAGCCAAGTGATTTTGAAGACAGGAGGGTGCGACGCCGTCCGCGCCGATAAACACCTGTCGCGTCGTCTCGCAATTGGCTCGGAAATTTTTTGCATTTTCTTTATAATATTTAGTGCCTTGTTCTAAGATTTAGTAGAAGGTGATTAGAAAGGAAGGTATGCGACTCGGTGCGAACACAAAAAGTTTCATGCAGCGGTTGGTGGATGCCCAGACCGACCTGTTCTGTTTTGTCTCCGCCATGTTGCCCTACTGTAAAAGCAACGTCAGCGACGTGGTACAGGAGACAAACCGAGCGCTGATCGAACACGCCGAAGACTACGATCCCGCACGGCCGTTTATTCCGTGGATGTTGGCATTCGCCAAAAACCAGATTCTGTGCTTCCGGAAGAACTGTCAAACCGATCGGCTGATTTTTGACGAAGAATTGGTCGCCCGCAGTGAACAAGCGTTTGCCGAGGAGAGTGCGACCGATTTTCACGATACGCCTCAAGCCAAAAGGCTGGCGTTGTGTCTGGAGCGGCTGACGGCTCGGCAACGAAAACTCGTGGCGTTGCGGTACGACCAGGAACAGTCGATGGAAGAAATCGCAAAAAAACTTGGCATCCGCAATCCGGCTGTCCGGGCATCCCTTTTCTATGTCCGCAAGAAATTGGCCGACTGCATCGCACGTCTCTGTCGGACGCGGGCCGACCTGGAAGACGCGCCTTTATCCGATTTTGACGATGCCTTGGCTGCGCTCGTCGAAGGAGAACCGACCTCGCTTGTCCAAACCGAAAGCGTGGTGCGACAGTTGAAGGATTCGGACGAGAATCTGCGTAGCTATCTCGAACAGATGCGGATTCACGCGCTTCTGTCGCAACGTTGTCTGCCCGGCATCTGCAAGCTACCGCAACAACCCATCCTCCGGAAAACGTGGTGGAAACCTCTGGCTGCGGCGGCCGCACTCGCCGCGCTGGCGGGAACAGTGCTAATGCAACTTCAGGAACCGGAGCCAGCACAGCAGCACATTGTAGCCGTGGAAGCATATGAGGAGGACGATGATTGGCTGACGCAACTCACGCCGCTGGACCTGCAGGCCTATGAGGAGAACATGGGCTTCCACACACTTCGGCAAGAGCAGGAAGAACTTCGGAAATATGAGCCGGGCGTGCTTACAAACCCAGGAATCGGGATCGAGATCCTGTCGCTGAGTGCAGCCTTGGAGAAGAAGCTACTGCTGATCCCAAGCGACTATGTGCGGCGTAGCCGCTTGGCGCTGGACAGCGGGAACCTAAAATTCCGGCTCGACTCAGGTGCGGTAATCACGCTGTTCGGACCTGCAGAGGTGACGCTAACAGACAAACAGTCGGTTATCCTGAACCGAGGCATGATGGTGGCAGAAAGCGGAACGCAGGGATTGAGCGTCGCGTTGCCGGAAGCCGTGGTGCACAACCGCAACGTGACGTTCTGCGCGGAGGTCTCCAGCAACCGGAGCGCAGATGTCCTTGTCCTCGACGGCTCTTTACAAATGATCGCCGATGCGGACGGACAGATCGGATGCGTGACGGCAAACGAGGGCGTCCGATGGGCCACGGGAAAAGAGCCCGTCCGTTTCCGGTGCCTCAATCCGGGAGAAGACCTGAAAAAGAAGTTTTTGTCGGGAAATTCAAAAATAGCCATGCAAAAAAGGTGACACTTATGAGAACAAGGACAGGGCCGATCAGGTTCCAATACTTCTGCGCGACAGTACTAACAATCCTTTGCGCTCATGCGGAGACAATCAGCGTGACGGCGGACGAGACGTTGGTTCTGAATGTGACGAATGCAGTCGTGGGTGTACGGCCAGGGATCGAAGGGGCCTTGCGCAAAGAGGGCGACGGCCTGCTGACACTGGACGATGCCGATTTCCCCAACGGGATGATCGACGTCCGCGCGGGCA
>CAZSUM010000196.1:3846-5690 GCA_964610015.1 uncultured Lentisphaeraceae bacterium | reverse complement strand
CTCGGTGGGGGTGCTGACGGGTATGGGTCGTTGGGCATTCTGTCCGTCGAGGGTGGGTCGGCCTTGCTCGACGACAAGCTTTCTGTTGGCTACGCAATAAACGCGATGGGCCAGGTAAATCTGGCGGGTGGAACGTTGACCGTGGTAAGAGATCTTGTTCTGGGGGTTGCAAGCGGAAGCTCGGGCGAATTGACGGTGACGGACGGAACGCTGGTAGCACGCGGCTACACAGTTATTGGAAGTGCGACTGGAGCTGTGGCACGAGCAGTCATGAGCGGCGGCACGAACAATTTTCTGAACGCTAATCAAATTATAGTGAGGGCCCCCTCCCTTTTTCTCCGACACACTTTTTTAACGCCCTGAATTGACGACGGGCCTCAGAAAATGTAGAATCCAAACGTTTTACGGGCGCTTATCTTTTAGCGTTTTCTCGTTGCGCAAGCACACGCGGTGCGCATTGATATGGCCTGTATCGCGTTGACTACGGTGCTGATTTCAAAAATCATCGCGTCAACAGAGTGAAAGGCGATGCCTTGTTTGCGTTCTGTCAGAATTAACTGAGGGGATCTATGATGCAGACGAATTCGAATTCGACGATGGTTCATAAGGGTGTGTGGGCTTTGGCATGGACTGTGGCCGTGCTCACTGTCAACGCGGCAGACCGCATCTGGGACGGCAACGGGGGCGTGGGCGACGCCAATTGGAGTACGGAAAACAACTGAGATGGGGATCTCACAGCACCCGCTACAGATGACTCGCTCTTTTTTGGAGGCACCTCAAAGCTGGTCAACACCAACACCTTTACGGACGCTTCTTTTTCCGGGGTCACCTTCATGAGCGGGGCGGGGGCTTTCACGCTCGGAGGCAACGCGCTGACGCTGACCGGCAACGTCACCAACTGGTCTTCCAATACGCAGCGGATCAATGTACCGTTGACGCTGAATGACACGAGCAGTCTCAACGCCGCCAATGGCGCGCTCATCGTCAACAGCGAGATCACGGGCTCGGGCGGCCTGAACGCCTGCGGGCTCAAGACGCTGACGCTGACGGCCAGCAACAGCTACGAAGGCGTCACGTCGGTGAGCAACGGGACGCTCGCCATCACGCATGGCAGCGCCTTGGGCAGCACCAACGGCAACACGGCGGTCTTTGGTGCGTCAGGCGGATTCCTCGATCTCAGTGGCGGCATTACAGTAGCGGAGCCGATTTCGCTTACTGGCTCGCGGCCGGGTACGAGCGATTCGATTCTGAGTAGCAGCGGTAGCAATACGCTCTCCGGGCCCCTCACGATGGTTGGCTCCATTCGTACCAAGGTCAACCGTGGCGCGACACTGGCCCTGAAAGGTGGCCTCCTTAAGACAGGCACCAGTTCAAGTTGGCTGATCCTGAACGCCTTGGGCACGATCGCTTTCTATGACACGCCTGTGAATATCGGCAACAATATCTTCTTCTGCAATGTCACCGGCGGGCAGGCCGTGTTGGGCGTGGCTGGGAACACCTGGGGCGAAACGTGGCTCCTTTCGGGAACCTTCCGTCTTGGCGCCACCAATGCTTTGCCCCCGAATGCTCCCTTGTGGGTCGGAACCACGATGCAGGCGGACGGCATCATGGATCTGAACGGATACGACCAGACCACCTGCCAGCTCATCAGTTATGAGCAACCTAGTAAAGCTCCGACCGCATACCTGACCAGCACGCGACCAGCCACGCTGACAGTGGACCAAAGCGTAAACACGGTTTATTACCGTCCGCTCTATGGGATGCTGGGCTTGCGCAAAATCGGCACAGGCACGCTGACGCTCTCGAACAGCCTGAGCACCACGACAGGCGATATCACGGTGACC
>CAZSUM010000196.1:0-3824 GCA_964610015.1 uncultured Lentisphaeraceae bacterium | reverse complement strand
GGCGCTTGCCAACAGCCTCGGTAACAGTACAAACGTTACGGTAACAGGTGCCGCCGCAAGGCTGGAGCTAAAAGTCGCGTCCTGCATCGCGAATGATGCGAGCCTTTCCATTGCCAACAATGGCATCGTGAACATCGGCACCGATCTCGTCGAAACAGTGGATAAACTTTTTCTGGATGGCGATCAGAAACAGCGCGGCACGTGGGGCTCGTCCGATAGCGACGCGGATTACACCGATGACGTTCACTTCACGGGAAGCGGCAAGTTTCTGGTTGTGAGCGATCCCCCCGTCACACCCATCGACGCACTTTGGGATGCGGAAGGAGCCGACACCTTCTTAAGTACCACGAACAACTGGGCAGGTGACGCGCTACCCGCGTTCGACGGCACCACATACGCGAAATTTGGCACAGGCGGCACCACGGCAACAGTCGACAGAGCGGTCAACCTCTACGGTATGGAGTTCAATCGCGACGGGAACTTTACGGTTGCGGCCGGGGACGGCGTGATCACCAACGGTGCGGGAGGCATCTTGGCAGCCGTTCCGAACGCGACCTCGCGTGCGTATGCCTTGTCCGAAGATTTGACCCTTGCGGCAAATCAGGTGTGGAACATCACCAACAACGGTGCTGGTGTCGCCACGCTGACAGTCTCCGGTGTCATCAGCTCCGATAACTCCGTTGTTCCCTTCAGCCTCACAAAAGCGGGCAGCGGGACACTGGTGCTCACGGGCAGTAACACGTATGAAGGTGTCACGGCCGTGGATAATGGAATCGTTGATATTATAAACGGTAAAGCGCTGGGCAGCACAAATGGCAACACGGTGGTCACCTGCCCGTCGGGCGGGGGCCTCCAGTTCAGCGGCGGCATTGTGACGGACGAACCAATCACGTTTAATGGCGATCGTCCGTCTTGGCAACCCTCCTTCGTGAACAAGGCAGGTAGCAACACGCTGAACGGGTTGATCACCACGATTGGCGGGGTCAGAACCGGGACGGACAAAGGGACGATTTTGGTTGTGCGGGGTGGCGTCACCAACGGCGATAGCGGAAGTTACTACCTAGTATTGAACTCGAACGGCACGCTAGCTTTTTACGATAAGCCGTTGAACATCGGCAACAATAAATTCTTCTGCAATCCCTCCGTTGAAGGAGGAATTGTGGTGTTGGGTGTCGCGGGTAACACCTGGGCTGAATCGCAGCTTTATTCTGGTCTGTTGCGGCTGGAGGCCGTCAACGCGTTGCCAGCCCTCGCTCCTCTGAAAGTCGGCATGCCTGCGCAGGCGGACGGAAGTATTGATCTCAACGGGTACAACCAGACCGTGTGCCAACTCGAGGGGCCTCCCGTCGGAAAGGTCGCTTCTGGCATTCTGACCAGTACGCGGCCTGCCACGCTGACGGTGGATCAGAGTGTGAGCACGCTGTATAACCGACCGCTGAACGGGTTTTTGAGTTTGATCAAAACTGGGACAGGGACACTAACGCTCTCTAACGATCTAAGCACAACCACGGGCGACTTCACCGTGAGTAACGGCACGCTGGTCGTGACCGCTGCTTCAAACTTAGGATACAGCACAAATGTCACGGTTGCTGCCGGTACGCTGACGCTTCAAACCTCGACGGCAATCACGAACGCAGCTAATCTCACCATCGCGAATGGCGGCGCCGCCAAGGTGAATCTGGCCGCCGGCGTGACCGAGACCGTGCGTACCTTGTATTTTGGCAACAAGCAACAGCGTGCGCGTTCCTACAGTGCCTCAAGCGAACACGGCTCACAAGTGGTGGTCGACACCGAACACTTCGCGGGAACCGGTATCCTGACGGTCCTGCTGGACAAGTCAGGCACCGTGCTCAAACTGCGATAAAGACGCTACCACAAGCCGTCAGATGGCATTCCATGCTGGCCATGAGAACACCCCTGTCATTAGGGGTGTTCTTAAAGCTTACTCACTTCTCACAAGTTTTTTTACACCCGCGTTCACCTGGGCATCCAATCCTTCCACCTTCAGCTCTTGCACATCCTCGGCAATGATTGCTGGCCGGACATCCTGTTTTTCAAAACTCAGTTTTAAATTTCGTATCGTCAGTCCTTTGACATGGCGACAGTAAAAGCCGTAAGCAGGCAGTTCGCCGAACATCCATGCCATAGGATAGGACTTCTCTTTCTCCGGCACCTTTCGTTCGGCCATCTCAACAGTACCGCCACCGGAAAACTCAATACAGATATTTTCAAGGGTAACATTCTCAACTGGGTGTCCGGGCAGACCGGTAATGGAACATCCCATATTGCCAGCGCCAGTGGCGTTCACATTCCGAATCACAACATTACGCAAAGCACCCATGCCCGGAGCGGGTTTACCGGGAATCGGTCTAGCACGGTTAGCCAGACGGATAAAGATAGGAACTTCAATATTTCGCATCACGATATTGCTAACACAGACATTTTGGTTGATGCCTCCGTCTACCTCTTCAATCGCGATTCCCTCACGACCATCATAGAGCGTGCAATCAGCAAAGGTGATATTCTCGAACCCACCATTTGATTCGGTTCCCAGCTTCAATGAAGCCGGAGTGCCAGAGAGCCGACAGTGGGTGACAATGACATTTCGACAAGGAAGTTCAGCGACCGTTGATTTGAGCACAATCGCATCATCGCCACTATAGATATCGCAATCCCTGATCCGCACACCGTTACAGCTGTCGATATCCATACCGTCCCGATTGTGACGGATGCGGCTTCGAATTGAGATGCGTTCAATTTCCACCTCTTCGCAGGCCACATAGTGTGAAAGCCAGCGAGCTGAGTTAAGAAGCATCAGACCCCTCACCCGAACACCCTTACATTCGCTAAAACGGATGAGATAGGGACGTTCACCATCATCACCTTTTTTTGCAGGAAAGAGCGCTCCCTGTCCGTCAATCACACCGCTACCCGTCAAACAGATGTTAGTCTCACACTCGGCATAAACCAGACTCTTGGTAAACCGTGCACGATACAGATAATGAATGCGAGGCGTGATACTCTCATAATCCCTGATATCCGCACTGCCGCGCAGAACAGCAGTCTCATCAATATTCAACGTTACGTTTGAACGCAACCTTATGGTGCCGGAAACATAGATTCCGTCAGAAAGTAGAACTGCGCCCCCACCCGCTTTTGCACAGTCATCAATGGCTTTCTGAATCGCCTTTGTGTTAATCGAGATACCATCGCCCCTCGCTCCATAGTCACAGGGATTCCAAGCTTGGGCAGCACCCAAAACACGTCCCGCCAGCAGAACCGGCAGGAGTAAGGGTGTCATTCTTATGTTCATCTTCGCCTCCCGCTACTTTGAGTTATAAAGAACTTTTGCTCTAAGTCATCGCTTTTGGGCAGATACTAGGTGAGGGGGTCAAAACAGTCAACCCTGATTCATCCAATTTCTCGACACGCACGATACAAAGCAAGTTGAAGTGCCTAGGTGTCGATTCCCCCTTGCAGCTTCCCTACAGTTTAATTACTCTCCTCTGCATCGTGAGATAAGTGCCTTACGACCGAGGAACAGCGATAAAAAATAGGTTATTGCTCTCTCCCTCGCCCTCTGGGAGAGGGCTGGGGTGAGGGTTGCGGGCTCTGCCCGCATTAGCTGAAAGTGGAAATAGCGCAGTATGAACAAATGTATCTTGGCACCCGATTCGTTCAAAGGAACGCTTTCTTCAACAGAGGCATGCGATATCATCTGCAACGTGTTTGCTTCGCTGGCGCCACGGTGTGAGGTCATTGCGCTGCCGATCGCGGATGGAGGCGAGGGAACCGTGGATTGCTTTGAACGCGCCCTGCCAAAG
>CAZSUM010000195.1:0-5698 GCA_964610015.1 uncultured Lentisphaeraceae bacterium | reverse complement strand
TCCAAACTCCCATACATATAGGCCGCTGTCACGCGAAACTTCTCAAACAGCGGGGTCGCCTTTCTTGACGTTAAGCATCTCCGTAAAGGCAATCGAATGTGACGTGTCCAACCCAATCACCCCAACGCGCGTCTCAGTCGCACCCCTCGCACGCCCAATCACAGCTACCACAAGTAGCATCCATATCCATCGCAACATGATACCTCCTCCTTGGCTCACAAGCTCATTTCCCAACCAGGCTCATAGTCACGGCTCCACAGCTCTGTGCCAGCACTGCCTTTTGCCAAACCGCCCGTTTGCGCATCGATCCGAATGGTTTCGCCGGTCCGCTGAGCTAAATTTGCCAGATGTGGCAAGAGCGTACTGGCATGCGCATCAATAGCCGTCACGTTCGTATTCGAATTGCCAGCACGTAAACAAGTCGTCCAATTTTCGATATGCCGCTCGTCAAGACCGCTCGTCGGGTTTGTTCGATTCATCGCATCGCCCGTCAGATCGTTGCTCGTCCAGTCTCGTAGCTTCTTCCCCGCTTTGTCATAAAGGGTGCAAGTGCTATTAGGCGAAAAAAGAATGGCCCCTTCCAACCCATACACCATACACCCGGTCCCAACCCCCTCGTAAGGTCGCGCCCGAACCGCGGAGAGTCCCTCCCAAGTGATGAGTTTCTTCTCTGGAAATTCAAAGGTGGCACTTTGCGTATCAAACCACTCCCAATCGTCACCCTCATAAAAAAGTCGTCCACCACCACTCGTCACGCGTGTCGGAAAGTGAACGCCCAGCGCCCAGCGTGCAATATCTACATAATGAGTCGCGTTGTTACCGGCTTCCCCGGTTCCCCAATGCAAGAACCAATGCCACTGATAGGGAACGATATTATCTCGAAACGGTCGACGCGGCGCGGGGCCCTGCCATAAATTCCAATCCAGCCATTCAGGAACAGCCGTGACCTTCCCATTACCGATGGGTCCGCGTTGAGTGGTATACCAACAACGCGCAAATCGCGGTTCGCCAATCAACCCTTCGCGAATCTCTTTGATCACTTGACGGTAGATCGGTATCGAACGGCGCTGGTTGCCCATCTGAAACACAGCGTTATATTTCTTGGCTGCAGCCACCAAAATTTCACCTTCACGCGGATTGTGCGAACAGGGCTTTTCCACATAAATTCCCTTGCCCGCTTGCATGGTCATCAAGGCACAAGGCGCATGCCAGTGATCTGGGGAAGCACAAATCACCCCATCGATCTCTTTGTCCTCTAAAATACGCCGAATATCCTTATCTCGTTTGGGCGTTTTTCCACTCTGCTTGGCAACCTCCGCCGCAGCTTTATCCATAGCCCGCGAATCAACATCACAAACAGCGGCAATCTCAATGTCGGGAAAATGCATGGCCGATTGCATCAACGCGCTTCCGCGTCCACCCACACCCATGACGGCAAGACGCACACGATTCGATGGCGCGCCTGCTGCCTGCACCCATGATCGCCCCGCAACTGCCGCACCTGTTAGCATTGTTGTTTTCAAAAAATCACGTCGTTGCATCTTGCCTCCTTTGGTCCCCTTACCGTTTCAATACCGGTGCCTTCTCCTTCACGCCAGACCGCCCCTGAGACACCCTGTGTTCTTACCTTAACGCAAGTCGCATAGATGTTCAATTGCATGTTTACGATTTAAAGTGCAAAAAATAAATGCTTACTTCCGAACAGACATCCTCGCTCGCACCCCCTAATGCGAGCTGCGCCCGCACCCCTCACCCCTGCCCTCTCACAGAGGACGAGGGAGATGGCAACAATGTGTTCTTTATCACTGTTCTTCGGCCGTAAAAACCCTTAAACACCCATTCGCTTCCTGTGTTCCGATCAGCTCTTACTGCGGATTAGCGCGGCAACCCGTTCTGCCAATCGACGATATCCGGCAGCATTGGGATGGATCATATCGCTCTTAAGCGCACGACGCTGAAGAATGGCTGACAACGCTTTTCCTTCAAGCGGAATCTGGCACGCAGTGGCAACCTCGCTATAAAAGGCCGGTGGCTTTAAGAACAATCCGGGTTTCGGTACGGCTAAGAGAATTACCTCTGCCCCCTGAGCCTGCGCCTGTTCAATCATGATGCGTAGATGCGCCGCAATCTGCTCTTCCGGCAGTTTTTGTAGCAGATCATTTCCCCCATGACAGAGAATCACCAGATCCGGTCTGTGTTGCCGTAAAACGCGCGGCAATCGCGCCACTCCTTCGGAAGAAATTTCTCCGGGAACACCCGCGTTAACCACATGACAGTTCAGCTCCTTGGCTAGAACCGCTGGATAACTTTCATCCTGCCCCGCACCAACACCTGAGGTCAGACTATCTCCAAAGCAGAGAATCGTCGCATCAGAATCCAAAGGTGTGAGACGAGGACCTCCTCCACACCCTGCAATTCCCAACAGAACCAAGAACCCACAGCTGCTTTTGGTTAACCCAAACATTCATCTCCCTCATCCCTAATGCGGGCAGAGCCCGCAACCCTCACCCCAGCCCTCTCCCAGAGGGCGAGGGAGAGAGCAACAACGTGTGTTTATCGCTGTTCCTCGGCCGTAAGGCACTAATAGACTCACTGCTTGGGTGCTGACGCCTCGCGTACCACAGCCCCTAACTCTTCACTTAATACCAAAACAGCCAACCGCTCAACCTGCGCGAGAGCTCCGGTATTCAGCGACACGTAGTCAAAACACCCCCGCAAATCCGTGTAGCCATCTTTATAAAAGACAACCTTTCCCCCAACCTGTCGGGCATACACCTTCACATAGGCACGCGCCACTGCTTGGCCATTCAATGCATGCGTAACCCGTAAGCGTCCATACGTCTCGATCATCTGGACATTGAGGGTGTTGGCATAATAGGCCTGTGTGCAACGCACGCCGCCAGCAAGTCCTTCAACCATCACATTGCGGGAGCTGTACTCTGGCGGTAATGCCAGCGTTAGTTGACCTTGCCCATCTGCTACGACATCAAGCACTCGACTCCAAGCTGGCTGTATGTAGGCGAATTGCGCGCTACCCTCCTGTAAAAAAGGGTTCCGCGAAAAAAGCAACTCCACATCCATAGGGTAGAGATTTACCGTCACGGTCTTGACTTGCCGGACATCGAAGTGAATCTCTCCCGCCTCAACGCGCAAAGTCAGCGAGGGTTCAGTTGCCGCCAGTACCGCTTGTGTCTGATCGCGGCTCTCTTGGTCTGAAGCAACCACAGCCGCACCGGAAAGCTCGTCAAGCTGTGCCAGTACCTGTGCAAAACGGGTCCGCCAGTGAGGCACTTCCTGCTGTGCATGGCTCTGTGCCACTTGCCTAGCAAAAGCCACATCACCACGATAAAAAGCGAGATAAGCTGAGAGATAATCGTATTGAAGCTGTTCGGCAACCTTCGTACGATCCACACGTGCAAACCAAGCCAGCGCCTCTCCCACACGATCTTGTAACGTCAGATAGTAGGTCACCGCCAACAGATCCTCAGCGCTGAGTGTTGGCTTGTAACTCAACAGGCGCAAGAACTGCTGATACTGCTCGCGAAAACGCATATTCAAAATCGTCCGCTTAGCCCCTACCTGATGTGCACGCGCATTGACGAGGGGCGCATACTCAAGATGCTGATAATCAAAACGCGCAATGGGATCGAGTTTAAGCAACGGAGTCTCCAGCCAGAGACCGCACTGCGTTGCAAAAGGCGAGTGACTCAAATAAGCGCACATCACATCCGGCACCTGATGCAGCACGCTGTAGGACCAAAGCGTGTCATGGAAAAGGTGACGTGCGGTTAACAGCGCAATCACCTGATCAAAGAATGCGCGATCCTTTAACCGCCAAGCGATCTTTTCGAGATCCAAGCGATACAGATTAGCCGTACGCAAATACGCCAGAACCTCCTCAGGTGTGCCATTTTGAGAGATCCACGCCCACGAGGTGATGTCTGCTTTGTTAAGAACGTCAACCACGTGAAAGGTCATCGGACGTGCCGCGCCCACAACCTGATCACGTATTGACAACGTGACAGGATAGTGTGTAAAGGTTCCGGTCTTAGGAAAGTAGTAGAAGTACTCGTGCGTCTGTGTGCTGTAGGGGGAGAGCGTCACAGGAATACCCCGTGTTGTAAAACCACTGTTGACCGCAATCGCACCCTGTGGAATCTGTAGCAACAAGTGAAGCTTTTGGCGACGTCCCGTTGGATTGGTCAACACAACCTGTGTCCCGTAAACGACCCGTGGCAGAAATTCCTCTGTCACATACTTGTCCATCCGTTCATTGCCATCAAATCGCTCGCGGTCATCCGCGCGAAAGACATGTTGCGCAACCAACACACCCCCAGGCGTTTCGCCTGGCACCGCCTCGCGAATCTCACGATGAAACAGAATGAGCGGAGAAGCCGCACGCACAGTATAGCAGCCCGCCTTGAATGTTTCATCATGGGCCCCCGCTTTAAAGGGCACCTGCAAAACAGCAAGCGCCAACATCATCTCTGTAAAATGAGTGGCCGTCTCGGGAAAGGCCGCTGAAAGAAAGGGCGTCTTACTGTCCTGAGCCGCAAAGTCAGCCCAGAAGCCATTGGCCTTAACCCAATCAGCCTCTTGCTTGGCAATGGGTTGATTCCAATAATTGTTCTCGGCCCACTCTTTCGTACGTTCTAATTCCTGGAAGAAACGGCGTTGCGTTTTACGCATCGACTCAGCCCCATCAAAGAAACGAGCTTCCGGCGTCCTCGCGGACCTGACTTGCTGGCGTTCAGCCGGCGTACCGGCCACACCCGTTTCCAGCTTGGCCTTTTTTAAATCCATCTGACTTAACGAGCGTCGCTTGGCCCCATTGACCGACGGCAACTCTTCTGTTTCGTCACGCTCATTTGCCATTGCTGGAGCGTCAACAGCAACCAGTGCAGCTTTATCTTTCACGTGCGATGCAGCCATTGCTCCAGCCATGCTCTTTGGCTCTGCCTCCAGCGAACCGGACTGAACAGCGGTGTCGAATCGACGATCAAACGCTTCTGGATCAGGCGGAATGAGTTCAGCGCGTTCGCGTGCATCGCGAGCCAACACGCGCTGCTCTTCGCGTACCCGCTGACCCAGCAAGGCCCGTTCCGCTGCATTCAATCGTCCAAATTGCCAAGGAGCTAAATATTCACGCAGATCATCTCCCAATAGCCAGTGATCCATAAACGTCTTGTCACGTTTGTTTCTGAGCAACGGAGCAATGGTCTGCTCAAAAAACCGGGGATCTTTGTAGTAGAGAAAACAGTTGAGTTCGTGACACGCATGCTTGGCATAGTGTTGCTGCTGCTCATCATCGGATAAAGAGGGCCACTGTGTTACAAAGGCAAACACCTTGAAGGCTGGGTCAGGATTCAGCGTTGCAAGCAGTTGATAAACTTTTTCAACGGTGTCGTAGATCTCAAAGCGTGCGGATGAAGCATCATTGACCACCACGGTTCCCGAAGCTTGGACTGGGGTAATTAACTTTTGTTCAGCATAGGTTTTGTCTGAAGATAACCCACTTTCTAAACGTAAATCTCGCAGCGTCACGGGCGTTTCCTCAATCGCGAGATCACGGACCACAGTTGAGACGGGATCAATTGCCATGACGCGCAGATACGACAACCCCTTCACTTTTTCACGAGGAACACGGATGCGCCCTGCTTTGTCCGGCACCAGATTATAAAGCGTCACAGCCGCCTGC
>CAZSUM010000194.1:0-5706 GCA_964610015.1 uncultured Lentisphaeraceae bacterium | reverse complement strand
GATCCTCATCCTGCCGCTGAAACAACTCGTGCTCACGCACATGCATGACAACGTAGAGGTCACCCGCCGGTCCACCGCGCAACCCAGTCTCACCCTTGCCCGTCAAACGAAGCCGAGATCCGGTCTCAACCCCTTTGGGAATACGGAGAACAATATGACGGGGAACTTTAACACGGCCCGAACCTCCACAGGTTTTGCAAGGATGACGCACCAGCGTTCCCTCACCATGGCAAACCGGACAGGCTTGGCGCATTTGAATAAACCCGCCGCCGACCACCACCACGCCATGGCCGCCGCATTGCCGACATGTTTCACGTGTCGAGCCCGCCGCCGCACCACTCCCCTGACAGGTTCCGCAGGTGTCATTCACAGAGAGGTCTACTTCACGCTCAGATCCAAACACCGCCTCCTCAAGATCGATCTCAAGATCAAACCGCAAATCGTCGCCGCGTTGTGCTGCATTCGGATTCCGAGCGCGATGACTTCGTCCCCCCCCGCCTCCGAAAAGATCGCCAAACCCGCCACCGAAGAAGCTGCCCAAAATATCTTGCAGGTCAACATCCTGCATGTGCGAGAAATCACGACCAAAATCAAATCCACCCGGCCCGAAAGCCGCCTTCATCCCAGCATGGCCATATTGGTCATAACGCTGCCGTTTATTCGTATCGCTGAGAACCTCATAAGCCTCGCACACCTCTTTAAACTTCTCATCTGCGACCTTATCATCAGGATTGCGGTCAGGATGATATTTCATGGCGAGCTTACGATACGCCTTTTTAATCTCATCAGCAGAAGCGCTTTTACTTGTACCCAGCACTTCGTAGTAATCACGTTTGGTAGACATAGAAGAAAGTATTGTTTGTTATCCGTTGATCTCGATCCTGTTGGCAAGTCTGAAAACAAGCCCAACAAGAGACTACTCCGAAACGCTTTCGGTTTCGACCTGTGTTGCCTCTGCCTCAGGCATTCCGGCAGATACAATCACCTGCGCGGGCCTCAACAAGCGTCCCGCCAACAACCAGCCCCGCCGAAATTGATCAAGCACCTCCTGCTCAGGCACCGTAGTAGAGGGCACTTGCGAAAGGGCCTCGTGAAACGCAGGATCAAAAGGCTTGCCTTGGGCATCAATCGGCGTCATATCAAAACGCTTGAGTAAGGCTAAAAACTGATCGTAAATCAAACGGACACCAACAGCAAAGGGGTCTTCCGCATTCGGAATTTTGGCTAACGCCAGTTCCAGATGGTCAACAATCGGAAGCAAATCAGTCAGCAGTTTTTCATTGGCACGTTTAACAAATTCCTCGCTGTCACGAACTTGACGCTTGCGATAGTTGTCAAAATCCGCCAGCAGGCGCGCATAGCGATCTTTAAACACCGCCAATTCATTCACTTCAGGTGCAGGGGAAAGATCCTTCTGCGCCGTCTCCGCTTCACTTGTCGTTGTTTGATCTTCGTCTGCTGTCGCCTCTGCTACAGGCGCATCATCTTCAGCCTCAAGCGCCTCACGTGCACCTTCCTGATCCAACGCCTCGTTGACGTTGTTCGCCTCATTAGTCGTCTCGGGTTGAGACTTGTTTGACGTATTTTTGCCTTTTTTGAACATGCGTAAACTCCTTGGCAATTCGTTTATCATGGCATCGACCGGGATTCTAAAAGGCCGACACGCCAACTGCTTACAGGGAAATTACCTCAGTTGGCAAAGAGACCGATTATTGAAGCATACTCCTATCTGATAGTCAAGGAACCAGCCATTGGAATAAGGGAGACGAGCCGGTCAAACCGGAAGACGTGCAGTGGGCCAAGGAAGAAAAAGAGAACATCGAAACCACGCTCTAAACACAAGCCAGCAACAAGGAGTTCAGTTTATGGAGACCTTCACCTTTATCGTCGTCATCGTCTATCTGCTCGCCATCGGGTACTTGGGCTATTGGGGGTACCGCCAAACGAAAACGGCGGCGGATTATCTGGTGGCTGGACGCAACGCCAACCCGGTTATCATGGCGCTCTCTTACGGGGCCACCTTTATCAGCATCTCGGCCATTGTCGGATTCGGCGGTGTGGCCGCAAACTTTGGTATGGGCCTTCTCTGGTTAACCGTTCTCAACATCTCGGTGGGCATCTTCATTGCCTTCGTGTTTTTGGGGAACCCAACTCGGCGGATGGGGCACCACTTGGATGCGCACACCTTCCCCGAGCTAATGGGCAAACGCTTTGATAGTCGTCTTGTTCAAATTTTCTGTGCACTGATCATCTTCTGCTTTATGCCGCTTTACGCAATGGCGGTCATGATCGGCGGAGCCGAATTCATCGGACCAATCTTTCATATTTCCTATGACGCCGCGCTTTATCTCTTCGCCGCCATTGTGGCGGCCTACGTGATCGCAGGCGGCATCAAAGGCGTCATGCTGACAGATGCCTTGCAGGGGGCGATCATGCTCATCGGCATGGTCATATTGATGTTTGTCACCTATATTAAGCTCGGTGGCTTTACTGCAGCCCACCAAGCCCTAACGGAACTGACTCCACTGGTTCCGAAATCGCTCGCCGCCATGGGCCATCAAGGATGGACCTCCATGCCGCTCTTTGGCTGGGCCGCTCCAGGGGCCCCGGCTGCCGAGGCCAATCAATATAACCTTTGGTGGATCATGGTTTCGACAATCGTCTTGGGAGTGGGTATTGGTGTGCTCGCTCAGCCCCAGCTCATTGTGCGCTTTATGACCGTCAAATCAAAAAAGTCCCTCAACCGAGGCGTTGCAGCCGGTGGTCTTTTCATTTTTTTCATGACCGGTGTGGCGTTTGTGGTCGGGGCGCTCTCCAATGTCTACTTTAACAAAAAGGAGGAGATACGTTGCCAGATCGTGGAGGAGCGTGTCCTGCTTGACCCCGGTGCCGACGGGACGGGCATGCTGGCCCACTTCAGCCCCGACGCCTCCCCTGAGGTTCTCGCCCGCGGCAAACCGTTCATTACCTACAGACTACTCAATGACAAACCCGACCAAGCACCGAACTATTTGTTGAAAACGCCTTCGGTCGTTATCACGCGCGGCACGCAGGGAACACCCGACATCATCCGGCCCGGATTGATCTCGATTGCCCGAACAATCACGCTTGGCACAACAATGAAGGGCAACAGCGACACCATCATCCCAAGGTATGTCAGTAGTGCCTTCCCAAAGTGGTTTAGCGTACTCTTCCTGATGACACTCCTGTCAGCGGCGATGAGTACGCTCTCCAGTCAGTTTCACACCATGGGTACGGCGGTTGGACGTGATATCTTTGAGCCGCTCTCAAAAGGGAACACGATGCGTACGGTGCTAATCACACGACTTGGCATTGTGGTTGGTCTTGTGGCTGCGATCATCCTTGGGAAAATGGTGCGCGGCAACATTATCGCCTTGGTCACCGCCATCTTTTTCGGTATCTGCGCAGCGGCTTTCCTGCCAGCCTTTTTGGGCGGACTCTTCTGGAAGCGCATGACGCGCCCAGCGGCCATCGCCTCAATCGGGGTGGGTTTTATAGCTAGCGCCTTCTGGTCAATCGCTATCAATGCCAAAACTGCGTCTGGCTTGGGGATCTGTCAAGCACTCTTCGGCAAGCCCACGCTTCTCCCGCCGTCCTTCAGCGCGACTTGGGCTGTCGTAGATCCAATTCTTGTCGCGGTACCCATGGCGGCACTAACAGCGATCTTGGTCACGCTCCTCACAAAACCGATGCGACCGACCCATGTCACGTACTGTTTTGGCGGTGCTAAACCAGATGAGTAGGATGCCCCCCTTTTCGAAAACAAAGGACTGGCGTTCATTGTGGGAGCCTTTGTCTTTAGTCTCGCCCATCTGCTTTTTGCCAATATCTGGGCGGTAGCCTTGACACTCCTAGGGGGTGTTTTGATCAAATACCGCACTAGTCATTGATCACTCACACCCTGCAAAACAAACCCATACGGTCGTGAGTGAGCGCTCAGATTTTTAGTTACTCGCCAAATGTCGCCAAAAGTTTCTGCAGACGTCCAATGGTTTCTGTCAGCTCTTTCTGCTTCGCACGCTGCTGCTCCACCACACTCTCTGGAGCTTTGGCGACAAATCCGGCATTGTTAAGCTTGGCTTCGACACCTTTCAGAAATCCAGCGGTCTTCTCGAGTTCGGCTTTAACACGCACGGCCTCGGCCTTGACATCCACTACGCCATCAAGCGGCAGATAAACGGTTCCCAGTTTGCAGAGCGTCCCAGGCATAGCACGTTCACCGCCTCCGACCACGATCTCAAGCTTGTCGGCACGCAACTGTTGCTTGAGCGTATCTGCATCTACCGTGAGACGAGCGACCGTGACGTCATCGACAGCCTGCAAAATATAGTGCAGGAATTTGGACGGCGCGAGATTGTAATCGGCACGCAATGCACGGCCGGCGGTCACCAGCTCGCGTCGTGCACTCACATAAGCCGTGACCTCATCGCTTAATCCCCAGGCCTCATGCTGCGCATCACGATAGGCCTTCGGCCATGGCGCTGTCATGATGGTCTCGGCTTCCAGCCCATATCCCATCTGGTGCCACAGCTCTTCTGTCAAGAACGGCATATAGGGGTGTAGCAATTTAAGCATTTTGACAAATACGTCGGTCATCACAGCAAGTACCTGCGCACGACGCGCTTCGTCGACACCATTCAAATCCTGCTTAGCATACTCAAGATACCAGTCACAGAATTGACTCCAGACGAGGTCGTAAATCGCCAGCGCACCATCCTGCAGACGAAACGCTTCCAGATGCTCCGTCACCTGACGAACCGCAACTTCGCATGTGGCGAGCATGTGACGATCATCATCACGTAACAACGTTGGATCAACCGCCAGAGTCCCTGCGGCCAGTGCGTGCCAATCGATTTCCGGATGCTTTTCCATGTGCATCTGCATAAACCGTGCAGCATTCCACACCTTGGTCGCAAAGTTTCGCCCAATTTCGAACTTCTCCATGTTGACGTAAACGTCCATACCGGTCGAGGTGATCAGCATCAGACTAAAGCGCAGAGAGTCGGCACTATAGGTTTCAATGATTTCCAATGGATCAATCGAATTCCCAAGGCTTTTCGACATTTTACGGCCCTTATCGTCACGCACCGTTCCATGAAGGTAGACATTACGAAAGGGGGCTTCGCCCATAAATTTACACCCCGCCATAATCATGCGGGCAACCCAAAAAAAGATGATTTCAGGGGCAGTAGCAAGATCGAAGGTCGGATAGTAGAACTTCAGATCAGGATTCTCACGTGGCCACCCAAAGGTGCTGAAAGGCCAGAGCCAAGAAGAAAACCAGGTGTCGAGCACATCTTCGTCCTGTGTGATCTGCTCTGCCCCTGCACCACATTTGGGACAAACATCCGGTGTCGTTTTGGCGGCCCACTCGTGTCCACAAGGCGTACAGGTATAAACAGGGATGCGATGTCCCCACCAGATTTGACGCGAGATGCACCAGTCTCGGATATTTTCCATCCACTCAAAATAGGTCTTTTCCCAACGCTGCGGAGCAAAGACAACTTTTCCAGACCGCACGGCTTCAATCGCAGGTTCCGCCAGCGGCTTCATCCGTACGAACCACTGCTTTGAAAGGCGTGGCTCAACCACGGTGTCGCAGCGATAACAATGTCCGACAGCATGTTGATGCGGGTCCACCTTAACCAAGAATCCCTGTGCTTCCAAATCAGCAATAACTTTTTT
>CAZSUM010000193.1:0-5714 GCA_964610015.1 uncultured Lentisphaeraceae bacterium | reverse complement strand
TGGTCAATAAAATACCTGTCCCTTTATTGGGGGAATGCCCCACCAATCGCTCGGTAGCCGACACTTGAAGCCTTCAACAGGATTGTGATACGTTCTGAATGCTTTTCGGGAAAGGACTGGGCTTTTAGGTATGTAAAGAAGCCTGAAGCCATATCATGATCACCCTCAAACAACCAACGCTTTCCAGTCATCAAAATAAAGCGCGGCTCAACGCCGAAGTTGATGTCGATGGCGTAATTCAGAATGTTTGGTTTGAGGTGGATGCCGCCTATGGTTCTTATCTCTGTTATGAACGGTGCGATGCCTTTCTGATCGGCCTCCTCCATTGGGCGATGTTACACCATCATGATATCGTTTGTGAGGCCCCTGTGGGGGAGGAGCTGTTGTTTCAGCTCAGAACCTGTCTGATTCCGGCCCTTGCTCGCAACAGCGCGGCGTTATCGCTTGTCAATATTCAGGCCTCTCTGGATAGTGAGTCGCTTCCCAATGCCGGTGCGGTTGGCACAGGCATCTCTTGTGGGGTCGACAGTTTTCATGTGGTGGCAACGCAGGCAAATTCGCCGTACCCACATCTCAAACTAACGCATTTAGCGCTTACGAATGTTGGTTCACATGGTGTGGGAGAGAAGGGGCGCCGGGCGTTTGAAGAGCACACGGCGTTTGTGGAAGCCTTTTGCAATACGCATGGCTTTAAACTGGTCTTGAGTGATTCAAATATTGCGGAAGTGTTTCCTCAGAACTTTTTAGTGACGCATACCTTTGCCGCAATGTTTGCGGTGTATGCGCTCCAGAAATTTTGGCGCGTGTATTTCTACGCTTCGGCTGGAACCGGGATTTCTTCGTTTAGTTTAACCAACAGTGAGCATTTCTCATCATCACGTTACGATATTCTTTCGTTACAGGTTTTTTCGACGTCCTCATTGAAAGTTTACTCGGCTGGTTCGAACGAGACACGGATTGAGAAACTGCGGATCGTGGCCGATTACCCGCCTGCACATCGCTTTCTGAACGTGTGTGGACGTTTTCCGAGTTGTAACACCTGCCGTAAGTGTAAACGAACGTTGCTGGAACTGTATGCGATTGGGCGGTTGGATGACTTCAAAGAGTCCTTTGACGTGAATTATTTTAAAAACCATCTCAGCTGGTATCTGATTCGGTTCCTGTCGAAATATTGGCAGGGCGATGCATACTATGTGAGCATATACCCACTTTTGCGGGATAAGATTTCTTGGCCTGTCTGGTTTGCTGCTGCTGGGCAGTGTGGAATTCATGCACTCATCAAAAGAGTCAAGAAGTCGGGTCTTTCTCGTCCGATGAGTCGGCGTGCGAATGAAGCGAAATGAGTGTCACAGGTTGTAGCGATAAAGGAGATGTCGTCATGCGTATTTTGATGGTTGATAACATGCAGCTCCGACAGTACGGCAATTTGAAAATGGGTCCGGGTCGGAAGTTGGTTTGTGGCGCGGTCCGTAATCAGTGGCGATTAGCCGAGTTTAGCGACCGTGACATTGCCCGTTACCTTGCGCCGTTGGGTATTCGCAAGCTGGGTGGCTATTTGGCCAACAAGAAATTGATTCAGACGGCTAAGAATTTCAAACCGGATGTCCTCTTTATTGCACACTGCGATTATATTCGGAACTGGGCTTTGGAGGAGATTCGCGCGGCGTTACCCCATATTCGCATGGCGCACTTCAATATCGATCCGATCTGGATGCCGTGGCATATTAATCAGATTCAGGAGCGGATGTACTCCACAGACGCGATTTTTGTGACCACTGCGGGTCCGGAGCTCAAGCAGTTCTGCACGGGCAAGAATGTGGTTGCTTACATGCCAAATCCTTCGGATCCTTCGATGGAGGTGACCGACAACTCGCGCAAAACCGAGTTTGCACGTGACTTGCTCTTTTGCGGAAAAGAGATTGAGGGTGACGACCGTAATGCGTTTCTGCGTCAACTAGAAACAGAGCTTAAGGGCCAGTTGCGTTTCGACATCTTCGGGATGTTTGGCTATCCACCTGTTTGGGGGGCCAACTATGAAGAGACCCTCAGCACCAGTAAAATGGCGCTCAATCTGAATCGCAAGGAAGGGTGGCCCCTCTACTCATCTGACCGTATCGCGCACCTGATGGGTAATGGCATTTTGACGTTTTTGAGTGATCGTGGAAATATGCAGAAATTCTTCAGTGAAGAAGAGGTTGCCTTGTTCCATGACCTCGACGATTTACGAGAAAAGATCCTGTACTACCAGAAGAACGATGCGGCGCGTCAAGCGGTTGCTTCAGCGGGGCGTACGCGTTACCATCAGCTTTTTAGCGGTGCCCGCACGTTGAAGTTTATGGTCGAAACTTTGCTGAACGAGCCCTATTCAGAGGCGTACGAATGGGCCGACGAGGTCTATCGGTAACGTGCCGCCAGTGCGATAGGCTCTGGAATATACAGGGAATCTATGAAAACAAAAAACAGACTGAACCTAAAGAAAGTTTGCTGTTTTCTGACAATGGTTCTGGCGGGTGTGGCAAGCGGAGCAAATCGTCCCTCTGCGATTCGATACATTCTCGAAAACAAGGAGTCAACGGCTACGCTTTCTGTTGAAGCAGAGATATCCCAGATTTTTTCGTGGCTGATTGAGAACCCGAACGATGAGGATGCTTGGCTTTCGATTCATGAGTATAGTCAACACACCGATGCTGGAATAACGCTAAGCTTTTTACGAGATTGCCATCTTGCGATTAGAAAAGCACCATCTCTATTTTTGGATAGATACAAAAAAGGAGATGAGCAGGCGTTATACCGAATGGTTGATGCTTTTCGTCACGATCCGACTTCGTTTGGTGAGAGTATCGAAGAAGCCAATCAAACATTGGACGCCTGTATGAAATGTTTATCTCAACAGATTAAGGCACGGTGTCACGACAAGAACCAATACAAAAAGATTTATTACACTATGATGATTGCTGAGGCACAGTACAAATCTTGGCTAGCACGGTTCAAAACAAAAAGACCTAGCAAAACTGTGGCGACGACTCCGCACTAAGCAACGTGGTCGCGTAGAGTAACGGGTGAGTTTTATGATGAAGAAACGCATATCGGTCATCGTTTTGTTGGGAACGCTTCTATTCAGTGCTTTTGACTGCAATGCAATTCAACCGGATGGCCTGACGTATCGGATCGTAGATACAGGCGTGTCGAATTTCTACAACAACACAGCGGTTATCCAGAAGCCTCAACCCGGCAAGCCATTCTTTGGCCAGGATGCTCACTATCAGATCAACACGCCTTCCTATACGGACAACAAAGACGGAACCATTACCGATAACGTAACCGGTCTGATGTGGCAGAAGACCATGAGTGAAAAAACGACCTTGGATAGCGCAAAGCAGAGGGCGCACGCGCTTCAGCTCGGCGGATATCAGGATTGGCGCGTGCCTACCATTAAAGAACTCTATTCACTGATTCAGTTTACCGGGATGGTGGAAGGTCAGAAAGCAATCATACCTTTCATTGACCCCAAGTATTTCGATCAACCGACAGGTAACGCGCGCTTAGGCGACCGCGCGCTTATGTCAAACTAACGAGTATCCGTGAGCGTCGTATTCAACGGCTATTTTGCCGTGATTGAAAAAGGGGGAAACTCAATCTACGGGTTTAGGTTGATGAACCCGATGTTCTGGAGGGAAGTGTGAAAGTAGTCAAAGATTTCAGGGAAGAAAACCGTTGAAGTGCAAGGAGAAGATGAATATGGTGCGCCAAGCAAAGCTTGGCTGAACTAACTGAGTGAAAGGAATCAGTCTTGTAAAGAAATCGACATACAAGTAGGAAGGTGCGCTGCGGGAAGGGCGACCGACCCGCAGAAGCCGCACCGGACAAAAGGATGAGTCCCAATGCAAATGAACCTCTTACATTACGCCTCGTTACTCCTAAAGGAAACTCCGGGTGGCCAGCGGTTCATAGGTAGCGAAGCCAACACGCGCCGCCGGATTCGATTTGCGGCGGCTGCGGCCCGGCGGGGTATAAGAGGGGGACGCGTCCTGAAAGTTCAGCACAGGAACTTGGGAGACCTGCACGCCGCGAAAGCGGAAGCAGGAGTCGGACGGCGTAGTAGTAGCGATGAAGCGGCCAACCACCGCGGAGCGAAGGACGCCTGCATACGGAGCGTTTGTGAACACGCGCATGAGTGAAGAAAGCGATTTGCCCCTCAAAAGGCACTATACGCCGGAAGAGGTAGCGGAGATAGCGCGCAAGCAACATCTCACGCGCTACCCCAAACTCGCGGTGCGGAGGCACAAACTGTCAATGAAAGCAGAGAACGAACCGGAGTTCCGGTTCTATGTCCTCTTCGGGCAAGTGTCGCTCACCGACACCCTGCGCTGCGCGTATCACAAGGTACGCGCCAACGGCGGGTGCGCGGGAGTGGACGGCGTGACCTTCGAGGACATCGAGCGGTCGGAGGGCGGCAGGGATCGGTGCGTTGCGAACATCCAGAAGGAGATTCGCGAGAGAACCTACCGCGCCCAACCCCTCAAAAGGGTCTACATCGAGAAGGAGAACGGACGGCAACGCCCGCTCGGCATACCGGTAATTAAAGACCGGATAGTCCAGGCGGCGGTCAAGCTAGTCATTGAACCGATCTTCGAGGCGGACTTTAACGATTGCTCGTACGGGTTCAGGCCGAACAGAAGTGCGCAGCAGGCGGTGACTAAGATTGCGGAAAACATCAGGCGGGGCGAGACGCAGATATACGATGCGGACTTGTCCTCGTACTTCGACACGATACCGCAGGACAAAATCATCAAGGCGTTGCGCATGAGAATCGTCGATAAGAGCCTGCTCGCCCTCATAAGGCAGTGGCTCAAAGCACCGGTTCGCGAACCCGACGGCACTATGAAAAGTGCCAAAGGGAAGGGCACCCCGCAGGGCGGTGTCATATCCCCGCTTCTGTCGAACATCTACCTTCACTGGTTCGAGCGCATCGCGCAGATCGAAGGGGCGAAGATGGGGCAACAGTTCTCCATCGTCCGCTATGCCGACGACTTCGTGCTGACGGCGCGAGAACTCAAGGAGGGGTTCGTGCGGAAGGTTGAGGACATACTTGAGAAACGGATGGAACTCAAGGTCAACCGCGAGAAGACCAGGACAGTGGACATGAGGGCCGACAAGGCGGAACTCAACTTCCTCGGATATGGTTTTCGGTATGTGAAAGACCGGCTGTACGGGACGGGTCGCAAGTACCTCACCTACGGTCCATCGAAGAAGTCCGTCAAGAAGGTGTGTCGGGGAATCAAGACGATAACATTGAGCCGGAATGGACTGGTGCCGATACCAACCATCGTCAAGCGGCTTAATGAACGGACGAAAGGATGGGCGGCATATTTCAGTGTGGGGTATCCGTCGATGGCGTTCCAGCGAGTGAACTACCGTGTGCTCTGCCGCATGGCGAGATTCATGAACCGGAGGAGCCAAAGGCGCTACCATCTGAAATTCGCGAAATCCTACTACGGTGAACTGCAACATTACGGATGGGATCGCCTTAGATGGTGCGACTTCCGTAAAATTAGCTGTTGACGAGAAAAAAAAAATCGATAAGGTGTTCAATACTAACCCGTAGAAGAACCAACTACTGAGGAGAGATAAGCATGACAACGACAAATACAGTTCCGTATGGAAAGCCGGATGCGGGAAAACCGCACGTCCGGTTTGATGAGGGGGAAGTCGCA
>CAZSUM010000192.1:4257-5731 GCA_964610015.1 uncultured Lentisphaeraceae bacterium | reverse complement strand
CGAGAATGCACGCCGTGAAATGCGTATTATTGATGTGGTGCATGACCCTCACTTTGAAGACCTGATCAGGACCTATTACCAATGAAAAAATTGAATGACGGAATTCTCGCCATTAAACCTTCTCAAACGCTCGCAATCTCCAGCCTTGCAAAACAAATGGTCGAGGAGGGCCATCCGGTTTGTAACTTCTCAGCGGGTGAACCTGATTTTGATACACCCGAGTTGATCAAACAAGCGGCCATCACAGCGTTATTGCAAGGCAAGACCAAGTATACCCCTGTGGCCGGTGTACCTAAACTTTGTCAGGCGATTGCCGAAAAACTTAAGCGCACGAACGGATTAGAGTACACCCCTTCACAAATTATTGTCAGTTGCGGTGGCAAACATGCCCTCGCACTGATCTTCCAGACCCTGCTCAATCCAGGTGATGAGGTGCTGATTCCCGCCCCGTTTTGGCTGAGTTATCCCGAAATGGTTCGCGTGGCGGGCGGCAAACCCGTCTTTATCCACACCACGTCCGATCAGGGATTCAAAATCACGCCTCAGCATATCGAATGTCTGGTAGGCCCTAGCACCAAAGCGATTGTCATCAACAGTCCCAGCAACCCAACGGGGGTGATGTACAGCCCTGAAGAGTTGCGTGCACTAGGTGAAACCGCGCTCAAACATGACATCACCATTGTCTCTGATGAAATCTATGAAGAGATGGTCTACGATGGCCTTAAGCAGGTTAGCGCCGCATCCTTTTCCAAGGATTTTTACGACAATACAATCCTTGTCAACGGATTCAGCAAAACCTACTCCATGACCGGTTGGCGTCTCGGATATACGGCAGGTCCGGCGCACTTTATCAAGGCCATGAACGCCCTGCAAAGTCACTGTGCATCCGCCCCGAATACCTTTGCCCAATGGGGTGCCATCGCCGCGTTAGAACAGGGCGCCACCAGTGCCAGCGAGATGGTCACCGCTTTTGACGCACGTCGCCGTCGCATCTATGCGTTGATGAGCGCCATCCCTGGCGTCAAGTGCGTCAAGCCCAACGGTGCCTTTTATATCTTCCCCGACATCTCCTCGTTTGGCTTGGATTCTGTCGCCTTCTCCAAGCGCCTGCTAGAGCAGGAACATGTCGCGGTCGTGCCAGGTGTCGCCTTTGGTGCCGATGCCTGTGTACGCCTCAGCTATGCCTGCTCCATGGAGGAGATTGAAGACGGCATGAAACGCTTTGCTCGTTTTTGCGACACCCTGTGATCCATCCATGGGTCCGCCCCAGTCGTGCACCGTTCCTCACCTCATCGGCGATCGAAAGCTGCGGATGTCCATTGATTTTTCATACGTGTGTTGGATTTTGTCTATGTTTCCGCTAAACTGGGAGCTTTTTAACCCGTAGGTGACTATGCAATACGATAAAAATCACGCGTTACTCAAAAGTGCCATCCTCGGCTTACCCCCCCCGCGTTGCGGCAAGGTTCGCGAT
>CAZSUM010000192.1:0-4247 GCA_964610015.1 uncultured Lentisphaeraceae bacterium | reverse complement strand
GCCTGCTACTCGTTGCCACAGACCGTATCAGCGCCTTTGACGTCATTATGCCGAACGGAATCCCTGATAAAGGCCGTATCCTGAACAGTCTCAGCGTCTTCTGGTTTGAACTGCTATCAGACATCCCCAACCACTTGATTACCGCAAATGTGGATGAATACCCGGAGGCACTCCAAGTCGTAAAAGAAGATCTGCGTGACCGCTCCATGCTGGTGCGCAAGCTCAAGATCATCCCGTTTGAATGTATTGTCCGCGGCTACTTGACCGGATCGGGATGGAAAGAATATCAGGCAAAAGGCACCGTCAACGACCAACCCCTACGCGCGAACTATCAAAATGGCGAAAAACTAGATGCCGTACTCTTCACCCCCAGCACCAAAGCCGAATTGGGTGAACATGACATGCCGGTCTCACCTGCTCAGTTGCATGACGCCCTAGGCGCACAAAAAGCGCAACGCCTCGCCGATCTCTCGATCGCCTGTTATACGAAAGCTGCGAATTACGCAGCCGCTCATGGCATTCTCATTGCAGACACCAAATTTGAATTTGGCGAGCAGCCCGACGGCACCCTCGTGCTGGCCGATGAAGTCCTGACCCCAGACTCAAGCCGCTTCTGGCCTCAGAGCAGTTACCGTGTCGGCGGTAACCCCCCCAGTCTTGACAAACAGTTTGTTCGCGACTGGCTCGATCGTGTTGCCTTTAATCATCAACCCCCTGCACCTGAACTACCGACCGAAATCGTTCTGCAAACCCGAACAAAATATGTCGAAGCCTACGAGCGCTTGACAAAAAAACATTTTGCATGAAAAAGGATGCCCCATGATACCCTCCCGCCACCTTCAGGAGCTTAAATTGCTCCACAGCGTCAGCACGTTGGTCGATCACTCCATCGACATGCGAGCTGTGGTTCATCCCATTCTCGAAGCGCTTGCAGAGTGTCTTGAGTTCCGGATCTCGACCATCACGCTCTTGCGAAAAGGCGGCGACGAAATCTTGATTGAAGCAGCACATGGTTTGTCCCGCGCACAAGCACAGCTAGGGCGCTACCATCTCGGCGAAGGTGTCATTGGCAAAGTGGTGCTTACTGGCGAGCCGATGATTGTACCGCGCACCAGTGAATCGCCGATCTTATTAAACCGCACACAACAGGGCATCAGGGGCGAAACCGCCTTTATCTGTGTCCCCATCAAGGAAACGCAAGAGGTCGTCGGCGCACTCAGCGTCTACCGCCCTTCTGTCAGTGACGAGCAACTAAGAGAGGATGCGACGATCCTAGGGATTGTCGCATCAATGTTGGCGCGTTCTGTTTTGTTGCGACGTGACCTGCAAGAACAACAGGACACCCTCAAAGAAGAGAACCGTCAACTCCGCGCTGAGCTGACGCGTCGTTACCATCCGGACAATATCGTGGGCAACTCCCACGAGATGGAAATTCTTTACGACCAGATCGCTCTCGTCGCACAAAGCCAAGCCACCGTGCTCATCCAAGGCGAAACGGGCACCGGTAAAGAACTGGTCGCACATGCCATCCACTATGCCAGCACCCGCACAGATAAACCTTTTGTGCGCGTTCATTGTGCCGCTCTACCCGAAAACCTGATCGAAAGCGAACTGTTTGGTCATGTCCGAGGTGCCTTTACCGGCGCTGTCGCTGATCGCAAAGGACGTTTTGAGTTGGCCGAAGGCGGTACCATTTTTCTCGATGAAATCGGTGAGATCCCCATCGCGATTCAAGCCAAACTATTGCGGGTTCTACAGGAACGCGAGTTTGAACGTGTCGGGGGTGTCAAAACAACTAAAATCAACGTGCGGATTATTGCCGCAACACACCGCGATCTGCCAGCCATGATCGAGCAGAAGTTGTTCCGCGAAGACCTCTACTACCGACTCTGTGTTTTTCCTATCTACGTCCCCCCACTCGCTAAACGCAAGGCCGACATCCTCCTGCTCTCAGATCACTTCACAGCCAAGTATGCGACCGAAAATGGCAAGCAAATCGCTGGATTCACAACCGAAGCGCTCGACCTCATGATGCGCTATCGGTGGCCTGGCAATGTCCGTGAGTTGGAAAACTGTATTGAGCGAGCTGTTCTGCTAACCCCAAATCATGAGAATATTAAACCAGAAGTCCTCGCCGCCGCTGTTCAATCGCCAAGCGAACTCGGCCCCATAACCGCAACAGACACAGGTGAAATGCCTGCCTTCGTGGAAGGTGCGTCGCTACAAGAAATGGTTGAAAGCTACGAAAAGCGCATTCTCAGCGAACTTCTCAAGCAAACCAATGGGAATATTGCCGCCGCCGCTCGACGCCTGAAATCGACCCCGCGTATTGTGGGATACAAAGTCAAGCAGTACGAGCTGACGACGGCATCGTGAGTCCTCAACTATTCCGCTGGCGAAAACTGGTCTTTGCCAACGCCGCACTCGGGACAACACCAATCATCAGGCAACGCCTCAAATGCCGTGCCTGCCGCAATTCCTGCCGAAGGATCACCAACTGCGGGATCATAGACATATCCACAGACATCGCAAACATACTTTTTCATAAACGAGAATTCCTTTCTTATCTCAACTTAAAAAGTAAACCTGCTTTTTGCGCATTCGTCAACTTGATTCACCAACTTAGCTTTGTTTCGACGTATAAAGATAAAACGCATTGTTGAGCCAATCATTTTTATTTTATACACTTCCGGTATGCAACATTTCCATGTTCTTGTCTGAAGCCCTTCACTCCTGAATACGCTCGTAAACCTAATCAGAGGCTGGCGCTATTCAGCCTCGCTCCATTTAGCGGAGGCCAGTTCGCTGGCCGATGCCCGATCGAGATACAGCGTGCAGCTCGCGTGCCTCTGAAGAATAGAGGCCGGACAAAGATTCGTAACCGCCCCCTCAACCGTGTTCCGGACTGCCACAGCCTTGCGTACATCGGGCACGGTACAGACCATTCGACGACTCTTCATGATCTGAGGAATCGCCATCGACAACGCCTGTTTGGGCACCTCCGTCAGCGACGCGAACCAGCCTTCGCCCACCTGTTGGCGGCGACACGCTTCATCCAAATCTACCAACAGATACGCCGCCTGAGTCTCAAAATCAGCAGGGGGGTCATTAAACGCCAAATGCCCATTCTCGCCAATGCCCACGCAAGCCACATCAATCGTTACTGCATCAAGTAACGCCTGTAAACGGTGACACTCAGCCGCGAGATCGGGATTCTCGCCATTGACTTCGTGAAAGGCAGCCAACGGAAGGGGTAACGCGTTCACAAACCGTTCCCGTAAATACGCACGAAAACTGGCCCGATGATCACTGGGCAACCCCACATACTCATCTAGGTGAAATCCCGTTACACGACTCCAATCGATATCCGGCGCGTGGACAAGTGCATCGAGAAACTCAAACTGACTTGCACCTGTCGCCACAATGAGTTGAGCCTGTCCACGGACTTTGATCGCCTCCCGAATACCGGTTGCAGCATCATTCGCCGCTGCCACCGCCATGGCAGCTTTATCTTTTGAAATCACGACTTTCATTATACCCTCTTGCTATTTCCTCAGTGACCCCAAGGGCCCTAAATTCTACCCTGTCCGAGACACCCATGCTTACGCTTTTCGCGACAACCCGAAAAACAACGCAGCAACCGCCAAAAGTCCCACCCCTCCCATTACCGAGAGTTTAACCTCAGCAAGGGGACACGTGGCCACTGACGTGATGATTAGGACACTTCCGATAAAACCCAAACCACCCGCAACCAAGGGCCAGAACGTCATACGAACAGGAGCGCCTGTCAAAATTGCTCCCGGAGTTTCAACTTTTTCAAAAAACCGGGTAAGCTCTTCATCATGCCGCGCATGATTCGGCCATATCAGTGTACCCATAATCAAGCCCCCAAAAGTAGCGAGACACGTTACAACAAAAAGCGTTCCTGTCGTGCGAAGTTCTGGCCATAACGCGCCTAACACAAACACACTAAAGCCAACCGCAATTCCCCCTAACAACCCCGACACGCCACCTCGTCGCGAAATGCGCCGCGTGATCAACCCCAACATCATGGGGATTGCAATCGGCGGTAAAAAGACACCAAACATCCGATTGGTCATATCAAACAGATCATTTGCACCCTGCGCCTGTTGCATTACAAAAGTCAATCCGATCACCAACACCCCAACCAGCAGGGTGGCCAAACGTGCCACGACCATTTGTTGCCGACCCGTTGCCTCTGGAGCGATCATCCGCTTATAAAAATC
>CAZSUM010000191.1:0-5913 GCA_964610015.1 uncultured Lentisphaeraceae bacterium | reverse complement strand
GCAATTGGATCGCGAAAGACAACAAACAGCGTTTCATGCGCAGCGCTGAACTCAGGTAGGTTATCCACGCATGTCCTTGTTGCCACCACGTTTGCCCACGACTGAAGGGTGTGCCATAGGTCCAGAATGCGGGTCCTGGAAAAAGACGTTCCGGCTGGGCATTGTGTGCGTAGGTGTGAAAGACAATGCGTGTAATGCCCATTCTAAAGAACGAATCTTCTCTGACGCGTAGAGTAGCGGGATGATCGTTCCAATTTGCTCGGCTGGTGTGCGATTCGCAGGCGACGAGCGGATTACCGGTCAGATGAGCAGTGGAGGCGGCTTCTCGCATGGACCAGCCAGCTTCTGTCATTGGAACATCGGCGTGGAGATAAGCTTCCATCGGGTCAGCGCTGAACGTGCCAACGCCACACGCGAAGCCTTCTACAAAAAAGGTCAGATCATTTTCGCGAGCACGGCGGCGTAGCACATCAAAGAAATTTTCACACACCAACTCAGTCCCTGTTTTGCGTGCATCGCGCAGGAAGCGTTCAGTTGTGTCTCGACTACCCACGAGAAAACCCGCGTAGGCAGGCAAGAAGTCACGCAGAGCGTAGCCGCGGCGTTTTTGAAATTCTTCAGCGAATAGGGGTGTCCAGTTCTGCGACTCCATTTCCCAACTGTCGAGGAGGATGCCCTTGACGCTTTTTGAGCCACAGGCACGTGCTTGGTTGAGAATAACCCCCATGAACTGATCGAAGTGGAAGGAGATCACGCTTGGGTCAAAGACGTTACAGGCGAGACCGGATACTTCTTTTGGCGAAGGCGCATTGTGTTTGTTTTTGTTGCGGTACCCCACGCGGAGCAGCGTCCAGTGCCCTTGTCCCACAGGCGCGCTCCATGCAACACGTCCGGTGTCATCACGTGTATGCGTTAGGTCGATCATTTTTAGGGGATCAATGCAAATACCCGGCTCCTCGGGAAACACGTTTGGGTTGGCCACTCCGAATGTTTCTTGGGCAGTCTTACCTTGAAAAGCCGTGAGCGAGGGATGCGGTGAAAACTCGGCTTGTCGCAGATCAACCACGTAGGGTGCTAGCCATCGGAGCTTGAAGACCTTCGCACGGGTAGTCGGAATCGCGTGTTCGACATTCTGGTACCAAGAATTCGGGAGACAGGAGATACTCTCTAACTGAACAATAAAGCGGAAGGTTTGCCCATCATCGCTGGCGTATAGCAGGGGTTTCTGAGTCTGCGTTTCCATCCCCATGCAACTGGATTTCAAAATGATTGTGCGGCAGGTGATTGGTTCAGGAAATGTGAATGAGACCCAAACCTCGCCGTTGGTTGTGTTCTCGAGTTTGTGGTTGAAGGTGTCTGCTGTTCGCTGTGCGCTGTAGACATTGAACTTTAAATTAAGGTTCAGATTTGTAAGGCCTGGACTTGGGAGGGAAGCTGTCAACATCGGTGTGGGATGGGGCGGCTCTAGCATTGCCGGAGGTGTTGGGAACGCGAGCACCGCAATATCGCGATAGTAGCTGGGCCCCTGTTTAGGCCAAGAAGGAGGGGGATCTAGAACCACCGATGTACCGGCAGCCAGATTTGTTTGATAGCAGTCAACAGAGAACATCGCTTTGTCCGGTGTGATCCACGGTCCACCGGGGCCCGTCCAGCCGCCGGCCAACTGTGCTGAAAAATCCAGATCCAAGCGTTGTGCTTCGGTTGCGGCATGGCGTATCATCGCTTTCCATTTGTCCGACAGACAGGGGGTTTCAGATTCAGCCGTCGGCTGCCAGTTGGTGCTGCCGTTGAAAAGCTGGAACCCGCCTAGGCCGATCGCCTTCATGGCCTCCAGTTCACGTGTGATGCCCTCGCGGCTGACACGGCCATCCATCCAGTGCCACCAGGTCTGCGGTTTTGCAGCCTGTGGCGGTGTCTTGAAGGCCTCTTCCAACGGATTCGCACGTACCGTTAAAATCGCTAATGCGCCCAATAAAAAACAACTCCCAATTCGTAACGCAACGTCTCTTTTCATTCGTTCATCATTTCTTTCAAGGGTTGCCGGTAAACCGTGTGAGCGTATGAAGATAAAGCAGGATCTGTTCGGTCTAAAGAGCGGATGCGTTCGATGGAGCGGGTGAGGGTCTTATTTTTTCGAGAAAGAGAAGTTTTGAGAGGGTGTGTGGGCTTGTTGAAATAAAAGATTCATTTGTTTGACGATCTCGGGATGCTGGTCGGCGATATTATGAGTCTCGCCAATGTCGGTTGAGAGGTCGTACAGTTCGATCGGCGCATCGGCAACTTTCGCGAGGTTGAGACGGACTGCTTTATAGTCGCCCATGCGGATGGCTTGGCTTCCGCCACGTTCGATGAATTCCCAGTAAAGATAGTCATGCGACTTTTGCGGGTGGCCTGAGAAGGTCGGCAGGAGGGATAGACCATCGAGACCGGGAGGCGGCAACAGGCCTGCCATTTCACAGAACGTCGGGAGCATATCCCAGAAGGCGGCGATTTCTCCAGTGGTACTGCCGGGCTTGATGACAGCGGGCCAACGAGCGAGGAAAGGGACACGAATTCCGCCTTCGTAAAGGTCGCGCTTAAGCCCTTTGAGGGGGCCGTTGCTGTCCCAGAACTCGGGGTCATGACCGCCCTCGTGGTGTGGGCCGTTGTCGCTGGTGAAGACAACAAGTGTGTTACGGTCGATCCCCAATTCTTTGAGCAGGGCGAGGAGTTGTCCGACGCCGTTATCCAGATGTTCAACCATGGCCGGAAAGGCCGCGATAGGGTTGATGACGTCTGGCCCCGCATATTTTCCGATGCGCGTATCGAATTGCGGAAACAGCTTACGATATTTATCGTGTAAAGCTTGCGGGGCGTGCATGGACGCATGTGGAATCGTGACAGCGAGATAGCAGAAGAAGGGGCGATCGCGATGGGTCTTAATAAAGGTAAACGCGGCATCCATAATCAGGTCGTGCGAATAGGTTTTTTGATTCAGAGGAATTTTTTCGCAGTTGTGCCACAGGTAATCAGGGTAATAGGTGTGCGCTTTGCGTTGGCAATTGTAGCCATAAAACTCATCGAAAAACGCCATGGGGTCGCCTTCCGATTTTGGCGCGCCGAGCCCCCATTTACCGAACATGCCCGATACATAGCCCGCGCGGCGCAAGAGCGTGGGAATCGTCTCTGTGCCACGCGTGAGTGGAAACTGGCCTTCAGGTTTGGCTTCACGATTGCCGCGGACTTGGGCATGGCCCGTGTGGACCCCAGTCATGAGTGTGCAACGTGACGGTGCGCACACCGTACTGCCAGCATAGAGTTGGGTGAACGTCATGCCTTCTGTGGCTAACCGATCAATATTTGGGGTCGTAAACTTCTTCTGTCCGTAACAGCTCAAATCGCCATAGCCGAGATCGTCGGCTAAGATGAAAATAATATTGGGTTGTGCAGGCGTGGCTGATAGACGGACGGGAAAAAGCAGGGCGGTCGTGGTGCTCCAGATCGCGAGAAGTAAGATGCCGTTTCGATTCATGATGTTCACTTGTTTTTTGGGTGTCCCTCACCCTCCGGCGTTGCGAAAAGTTTGGGCATGCGTGTAAACGGTGTAGAGGTGCTAACTTCTCTGGGTAGACAAGCAGAACCTTAATATGAGGAAAATCATACACTTCTTCTCTGCAGAATGACAAGCGCGTATGAACGGCAAAACGCCTTGACCTAAAAAGCCTTTTTCCACATACTATAAAAACATTATTTTCTTAGCTTCGTTTTTTCATAACTGGAGGACGTTTGTTGGAAAATAATGCGTCACAACCGATGATTCCACTAGAGCGGCTGAGGCTGGGATAGGGTAAGCACGGAAATCACAAAGGGGCCAATATGAACGATAAACCGAAACTGACAAACAACGCAGGTGTGCCTGTTGTTGATAACCAAAATGTGATGACAGCTGGTAAACGCGGTCCGCAATTATTGCAGGACACGTGGTTTTTGGAGAAACTCGCGCATTTCGATCGTGAAGTTATTCCTGAGCGCCGAATGCATGCCAAAGGTTCGGGGGCCTATGGTACGTTTACCGTCACCCAAGATATTACAAAATATACGAGGGCTTCAATTTTTGCTGAGGTCAACAAGAAGACCGATCTCTTTGTGCGGTTCTCAACTGTGGCAGGGGAACGAGGAGCAGCTGATGCTGAGCGCGATATTCGAGGATTTGCCATTAAATTCTATACTGATCAGGGCAACTGGGACCTTGTCGGAAACAACACCCCCGTGTTCTTTTTACGTGATCCACTAAAGTTTCCGGATCTGAACCATGTGGTTAAGCGCGATCCGCGTACCAATCTGCGTAGTGCGCTTAATAACTGGGACTTCTGGACCTCTTTGCCTGAGGCCTTACATCAGGTGACGGTCGTGATGAGTGATCGTGGTATTCCGGCTTCGTACCGCAATATGAATGGGTATGGTAGTCATACGTACAGTATGATCAATGCACAGCACGAACGTTTCTGGGTCAAATTCCATTTCAAGACTCAGCAAGGAATTAAGAACCTGACGGATGAACAGGCTGAACAGATTATCGGGAAATGCCGGGAGAGCCATCAGCGCGATCTTTACGAGCATATTGAAAAAGGTGAGTTTCCACGCTGGACCCTCTTTATTCAAGTGATGCCAGAGGTGGAGGCTGAAAAGGTCTTCTTCCATCCCTTTGATCTGACCAAGGTGTGGTCTCACAAGGACTATCCGCTGATGGAGGTCGGTGTGATGGAGCTGAATCGTAATCCAGAGAACTACTTCGCTGAGGTTGAACAGGCCGCTTTCAATCCAGCCAATATTGTGCCGGGAATCGGCTTCTCGCCAGATAAGATGCTTCAGGGGCGACTCTTCTCGTATGGCGATGCGCAGCGTTATCGGTTGGGCGTTAATCATCATCTGATTCCTGTCAATAAACCACGCTGTCCCTTTCACAGCTATCATCGCGATGGCTCGATGCGGGTAGATGGTAACTATGGCAGTCGGCTTGGCTATGAACCCAATAGTTATGGTGAATGGCGCGAGCAACCGGAGTTTAAGGAACCGCCGTTGAAGATCTCGGGTGATGCAGACCACTGGAACTTCAGAGAAGATGACGAGGATTACTTTACTCAACCCGGCAATCTTTTTAGGATTTTGCCGCCTGATGAACAGGAGCGTCTGTTTGCCAATACCGCGCGGGCGATGGGGGATATTCCCAAAGAGATCAAGGTGCGTCATATTCAGCACTGCCTGAAGGCGGACTCCGCCTATGGCACGGGGGTCGCCAAAGCGTTGGGTATTTCTCTGACGGAAGTTTCATGATGACCAGTCTGAGACGCGTAGACTGAAACAGTCATTCTTTCAGCGGACAGCACCGATGCGTGCTGTCCGCTGTTGATCATATGCTTTGGGAGAAAAGATGAATAAGCGCGCGCTTTGTCGTTTTAGTATTTCTATGCCAGAAGAGCTGGTGCAGCAGTTTGATGAAATGGCAGAGGAAAAGGGGTTTTCAAATCGTTCGCAGGCGTTGTCCAGCGTGGTTCGTGATGCGTTGGTAGAGTATCATGGGCAATGTGGGACACCTGAAATTGCGGGCACCATCACGCTGGTTTACGATCACCATACACGCAATATTCAGATGACACTGACGGAGGTCCAACATGATCACGGAGATCTGATTATCGCGGCCATGCACGTGCACCTCGATCACCAAAACTGCATGGAGGTTCTGGCCGTACGTGGTGAAGCTCAAGCAGTCAAGAGCATGGCAGATCATCTGATTACGACCAAAGGGATTAAACACGGGCGTCTGACAATGACCACGACTGGTCAGGAATTCACATCCTGACGACAACTAATGCGGGCAAAGCCCGCAACCCTCACCCCAACCCTCTCCCAGAGGGCGAGGGAGATGGCAACAAC
>CAZSUM010000190.1:0-5933 GCA_964610015.1 uncultured Lentisphaeraceae bacterium | reverse complement strand
TGCGCGGCGCGGACTGTACGCGCTCACGTTCATGCGGCCAGTATAGCGCTGGGCATCCTTCCCATCAACTCCACGATGCGGTCACGCGAGTTGCCGACGAGGGGGCATAGAGAGCGCTCATCGAGCGACGCACATCCCGCTCTTCTTTTCTCATAGAACTTCGGACGCGCCCCCCTTCATTGGCAGACTAAATGCACCTCCTCCGATAATGGGGGGGGGGCATTTAGTCTGCCAATTGACCGCGTGAAATCGGTTTACTGGATGTGGACGCCCTGCGTTGACGGCACGCAGCAAAAAACGTATGCTGAACAAGAAGGACTGAAACTTGAAACTTGAAAATCCAAACTTGAACCGCCCCAACGGCGATTTGAACATCGCGACTGCCGAGCAGCGAAACGACCACCCCTGCATGCGAACCGAAACCGACTGCATCGGTTCGAGGGAACTCCCGGTGGACTGCCTGTGGGGCATTCATACCGCGCGCGCTTTAGAAAATTTCTCAACCCTTGAAAAATCGGTCAATCCGCGCCTGCTGAGCGCCTACGCACAGGTCAAAAAAGCTTGCGCCTTGGCGAACCAAGAGCTCGGCTTCCTTCCGACAGATAAAGCGGATCGCATGATCGAAGCCTGCCACCAATTTCATCATTCAGCTATCATCGTTCATCTTCCGGCCTTACAGGGCGGCGCCGGAACATCCACGAACATGATGGTTAACGAAGTAATCGGGAACCTCTCCGGGACTCACCCGATTGAAGAGGTCAACCTGCACCAGTCGACCAACGACACCTACCCCACCGCATTAAAGGTTGCCGCCATTGTGGGTGTACGCGAGCTAAGCGAGGCCTTTGCTGAACTCCAAGGGGCCTTTCAAAAACAAGAAAAACGCTTTTCAAGCGTTCCAATCCTTGGAAAAACCGAACTGATGGACGCGGTACCGCTGACGCTCGGCGCGCAGTTCGCCAGTTTTGCAGAGGCCTTTGCGCGCGACCGCTGGCGCACCTTTAAATGCGAAGAACGCTTGCGTACCGTCAACCTCGGAGGGACCGCCATCGGCACGGGACTGACCGCCCCTCGCAGCTATATTTTCCTTGTCATCGAAAAACTGCGCGACGTCACTGGCCTCGGACTCAGCCGTGCGGAAAACATGGTCGAAGCCACCGCGAACGCCGATTGTTTCGTCGAAGTCTCTGGCATTCTGAATGCCGCAGCCGTCAATCTGATTAAAGTCAGTGATGACCTGCGCCGCCTTGCGATGCTCGGCGAAATTAAACTGCCCGCTATACAGGCGGGATCATCCATTATGCCGGGAAAAGTCAATCCGGTCCTGCTGGAGTCAATCATTCAAGTTGGCATCAAAGTAAAAGCCAACAACGGAATCATCAGCGATTGCGCCGCACGCGGGTCGCTTCAGATTTGCGAGTTCATGCCGTTACTAGCCGACGCCCTCCTCGAATCGATTGACCTCTTAATCGCCGCCGCACAGATGCTAGCGAAACACGCGCGAGGCATTAACGCGGATCAAGACAAATGTCTGGAGCGACTATCTGCTTCTCCCGAAATTATCACAGCCTTTGTCCCAAAACTTGGTTACGACCGCTGCTCCGAACTCTTTAAACAGTTCGAACAGCAAGGCACAGGAACTATTCGTGAATTCTTGGAAAAAGAACTCGGAGAAGAGGTTGTGAAAACAACTCTTTCCCCGCAACATTTAATGTCATTAGGATACAGAGATTAGAACCACGAAATACACCAAATACACGAAAAGAGGATCGAATGGATCGCCAATTAACTTTCGTGTATTTTGTGTATTTCGTGGTTAACAAAAATGAAAACAACACCCAAAAGTTTAAGACTGCACATCGCCCTCTTCGGTCGCACAAACGTGGGCAAGTCGAGCTTCCTGAATCTGATTGCCGGTCAGGATGTGTCGATTGTTTCCGAACAACCCGGCACCACCACCGATGTGGTTGAAAAAACAATGGAACTGCTTCCCCTCGGACCGGTGGTTTTCATCGATACCGCCGGACTCGATGACACCACGGTACTCGGCGGCAAACGAGTCGAAAAAACTGAAAAAGTATTCGATCGGGCTGATGTGATTCTGCTGATCTGTGAAGGTAGCCGATTCGGTGAATTTGAGCAGACGGTTGCAACTCGTGCCAAAGAGAAAAAGGTGCCCGTCATTCGCGTGCAGAACAAGTCCGACCTGTCTGACGTGTCCGACTCGTCTGCATTTGCCTGCAACTCCACGGATCTCAGCAGCCGGGAACGAGTTCTGTCCCAACTCAAGGCACGGCTCATTGCGGTTTGCCCCGACGAGTTTATTCAGCCGCCGCCATTGGTAGGCGATCTGGTAAAACCAGGTGGAATCGCCATCCTCATTGTTCCGATTGATTTGCAGGCCCCGAAAGGTCGGTTGATTTTGCCGCAGGTTTCAACCATCCGCGACGCGCTCGATAACGATGCTGCCGCACTCGTGGTCAAAGAGCGCGAATATACCCATCTGCTGAATCAGCTGAAAACCACGCCGGATCTGGTGATTTGCGACTCACAAGTCGTTCTGAAAATGGTTGGCGACACGCCCAAAGAAATTCCCTGCACCACGTTTTCAATTCTGTTCGCACGACTCAAGGGCGACCTGTCTAAAATGGCAGCCGGTGCAGCGGCCATCGACCATTTGAAAGACGGTGACAAGGTGCTGATCGCCGAATCGTGTTCGCATCATGACGCCGAAGACGATATCGGCCGTGTCAAGATTCCACGTTGGCTACGTCAGTACTGCGGGTGCAATCTGCAAATCGATGTCTATGCCGGAAACGATTTTCCCGACAACTTGAGCGAGTACCGCCTCGTCGTACAATGCGGCGGGTGCATGCACAATCGACGTGGCATTCTCTCCCGCATTGAAAAATGCGAAGCAGCGGGGGTCCCCATCACCAACTACGGACTGTGCATCTCTCAAACACAAGGCGTATTGAAACGCGTGCTCAGCCCCTTCCCTTCCGCATTAGATGCTTTTGAAAGAAACCAAAAATGAGGCATTGAAATGCCAACTCTTGTCAGAAAAGTGCCCTTGGTGATGATTTTGCTTGAAACGTCAAACAAAATCAACCGGGACCGTATCCAGGGCATTTTAAGGTATGAACGCCTCTTCGGTCCGTGGCGGCTACATATCGTCGAGGGCAAGCGGTTCGAACAGCCCGTACGCGACGTCGCCTCGCTAGGCGTGAGCGGAATCCTTTCAGGGACGACGCTCACCGAGCTCCTGCCCGCCGTCATGCGGACCCACGTGCCCATTGTTTTCTTTGATGCCCAACAGCCTTACAAACATGGAACTCAAGCATTTCTCAAATATTCGACAGTAACGTGCGACAATCAGGCAATTGGACGTTTTGGCGCTGAGTTTCTATTGAAGCAGGGCTTCAGTCATTTCGCTTACGTGGCAGACATCTGGAACAGCCTCTGGTCGCAAGGACGTGAGGAGAGCTTCCGTGAGCGACTGGAACAAACGGAGAGTTCGTGCGCGGTTTACCAGGTGGCGTCTCCAGAGGCACGAAATGACTGGGGAATCGATCAGAAAACGTTGGCAAAGTGGCTCAAAGAACTACCCAAACCGATCGGCATTTTGGCCGCGAGCGATTCCCGTGGGCGCCAGATTCTTGATACCTGTCAGTTGGCGGGCATCGGCGTGCCGGATGAGGTCGCCGTCCTCGGCATCGACAACGACGAGCTGATCTGCTCGGCAACCAATCCGCCGATGAGCAGCATTTTGCGAGACACCGAGGGAAGCGGATACCTTGCAGCCGAACTGTTAGATCGCATGATGCGGCGGAAGACACGAAAAAAAGAAACACTACAGTATGGCCCCATCGAAGTGGTCGAACGGCTTTCGACCGAACGCCTGCAGTTCGCCGACCGATTGGCGGTTAAGGCCATGGAGTTCATCCGCCTTAACTCGGGCATTGGAATGAACGTGTCCGATGTGATCAAACGCCTCGGCGTCTCGCGGAGGTTGGCGGAGACGCGGTTCCGTCAGGCGACTGGCCATTCGCTTCACGAAGAAATTCAGAAAGCGCGTATAGAACAAGTCTGCCGCCTGCTACGCGAGACGGATCTGTCCATTGGAAGAATCACCGACCAGTGCGGATTTATAACCGAGAGCTATTTGGGATTGATCTTCCGTCGACATAATCAGATGTCCATGCGCGAATACCGCCGCAGTTTTCGCCAGAAGGCGTGATGAGATTTCTGATCTCGAGTCACCGCAGGAGAGTCGGTCCGGTTTAGCCTGACACCGATCGCTACAAAACCAGCGCTGTGATTCTCTGCAACAATCCGCCGAGATTGACGGAACCCGATGCGTCTCCCCAACTCGTCTCATTTTTCCGACTGACCCGTATCGCTTTCTCGGCCTTAACGAGGCGTGCGATTTCCTGTGCTTTTTTCAGGTCGTCCTGTTTGGGCAGCGTCGTCCGTTGAACTCGAATATGAGATCGGCCTCCTTCTGGTCGTTTGTGCGAAACCAGAACAAGGACACAGGGATATCCTGTACGGCAAACGCGGATACGATTTGTTCGATGATCCCCCCCTCCCAACTCGCCCCGACCCAGGGTTGGTCCAAAAAGCGTTCCGCCTTGCGGGAAACCCCCAGTCGGGGAAATCGCGTTGCGCAAAAATTATGAAAAATAATACGCAAAAGACTATAGTTTTACGTTGAAAGAAATTCCATACTACCTCTGTACCTTGGGAACGCGTGGTTTCGCGCAAACAAACGGAGATGGCTATGCGAACAAAAATAAAACGAATACTTCTTTTGACCGCGCTCGCGGCTGGAGCGGGACCAGGATGGGGGGAAACAGTCTCGTCGCCTGTGCTGGTGGACGCGACTGGCCACAGCCGCCACTGGCAGACGGTCTGCACAAACGAGATTTCCCTGCAGCTAAACTGGCCGACGGGATCGACGCAAGCCAAAATAGAGATCGAGGGAATGGCCGGTTCGCTCGAAACGAACGTGGCTTCAACCGTTTCAAACGTGCTCTGGCAAGCATTCGCTTCGGATACGCCCACCACCGAGGACGTCTACGATCTAACACTGACGTTCTACACGAACGGCACGATGGTCGCCGAGGTGCAGAGCGGCCGCGTGGCCGTGGTAAAAGGCGCGTTCGGCGCGACCTCGGTCGACGCAGTGGCCGACAGTCGGTCGTGGTCGAAGGTCAAGATGGACGCCGTAATCCCCTATGACGCACGGTGGGCAGAGGCTGGCACAAATGCCGTCGCTTCACAAATCGTGATCGCCAAGATGAGCGGCGCGGTACAGACCAACGCGTTCGCGGACACGGCTGGCTATCTGGGCTGGAAGCTTCGAAACAGCGGTTGGGGGTATGGTACGTTCGATCTGACGCTCTCCTTCGCGGGAATGACAAATGCGTGGATAGCCGAAGTGATGCGTCCAATGGATGGAACCATACTCAAAATGCAGTAGGTGACGTTCTAAAATGCGTGAATCGACCACCTGATACGCTTCGACTCGGGTCGGTTCCTCTTGAATCAAGTCGGTTCATGCCGACGACGAAGAATGGAGAAACAGCAATGAAAACAGCAGTGAAAATGGTATTGGGAAGTTTGGCGGCTTGTCTCGCGATAAATGCGCTGGCGGTTGATCCGGGAATCAGCGACGTGGTAGTACGGCAGCGCTGGCCGTGGAGTCGATTGGTGGACATCGACTATGTCCTGACTGGTGAGGTGGGACAAGAGATGGATGTAACTTTGAAGGCGTACGACGGACAAACCGAGCTCACGCTGTCCGCAGACTCTTTGTCGGGTAATCTTTACGGAGTGACTGCCGGAGCTAGGAAAATCGTCTGGGATCCGACCAAGAGCGCCTACACCAACGACCTGATCACTCAGTTCAAAGTGGCGGTCTCAGCCAC
>CAZSUM010000189.1:0-5948 GCA_964610015.1 uncultured Lentisphaeraceae bacterium | reverse complement strand
TGGTTCGAGCTCTTGATTCTTCCCTTCTATTTCATCTGTTATGCGTTAACCGCAGTGTGCGCCGTCTATTTCAGCCTAAGGGTTACTGGCAGGGAAAATCTGCGTATCCTTAACAAGAAAGGCTGTGTGGTAATCGCCAACCACTGTCATTACTTTGACACGATATTCGCGAATTACACATTGTTCCCTCATCGACTCTACACGTCGGTGGTGCAAAGAAATTTCGAGGTTCCGATCATTCGCCGCATCCTTCGGTATTTGAGGGCCTTTCCCATTCCAAAAACGTCATCAGGGCTCAAAATGATTCTCAAGCCCGTGGGCGAGGCGCTCCGGAGAGGGCACCATGTTCTCGTTATGCCGGAAGGTGAACTGAGTCTCCTGAGTCAGAAGATCTTCCGGTTCAGACCCGGTGCGTTTTATATTTCCTACCACCATCAAGCACCAATTTTACCGATTGTCTATGTGTTGACAAAACGGATTAAAAACGGCGTTGAAAAAAATCCGAACCGCCCACGGTTTCACTAGGTGATTGGCGAGCCTCTTTATCCGCCGCCGCTGAGTCCTGAGGGCGTGTTCCCGCAAAAAGAGATCGATGCGATGATGAACAAGGCCTCTCAATGGATGGAAGACACGATTTCGTTCTATCAGGCAGAGGATGCGTCCCTGTGAGTGGCACGGCCTTGTCTCGACCGAAGGGCCCGGTTTTTATGCAAGCACGCGTGAAACAAAGCGCAGGCAAAATGCGGATGGTTGCGGCAGTCATTGTCCTTGCCGCGCTCTGCGGGGAGGCTCCTGCTCAAACGAATTCTCCGGTGGTAGCGCATGTCACACGCTGCGACCTATTTTCCCACGGCATGACCGTCGGTACGTCTGTACACAACTCCGCCTGACCTGCCTATTTAAGTACCCACCTCGCGTTTTGTTTGTCTACTAAATAAAGTAGTAGCTAATATATAAACAATACAAATGTTTATTTTAAATGATTTTAGTAATCTGTTCATTAATCAAATAACCTTTTTTTCGCTAATTTACCTTCATTCTATAATCTGGCACTAACATTGCTAAATTGTAATGTAACTTTTTGTATCATGAAAAGCAGGCGATGAAACACACGAAAATACAAGTTATGCTGATTGGATTGCTGATGGTTGCGGCAGCGAGTGCTGAGCAGCCCGCAGCAACAAAATGCAGCATATCCACATCAGAGAGGCAAGTCATCGCGAACCGACTTTTCTTTTTCGAGCGTGCCGCCGACAACCGTGAATTTGCAGCTTGCACACAAATGGCACATGGTAGCTCTTTGGAAAAGCAGGCGATAGAACTTCAAGAGAGTGGTGTGGTCAACGAAGGAGACACCGCAGAAACGATCAACAAAAAAGTAGGTGCACTTCAAAACTCGGCCGCCATTTTGTATGGCACTGCGGCTGAAAATTTTGATCAGGCAGCTGTAAACCAGCGTCAGGTTGTTAAATTCAGTGCCCGCCTTGGGAAGCTGGAAAAACAGCGGCATGCGCAGACCTGTGAACAAAATTTAAAGATGCGAGCGGATGCTGCCATACAGGCCGCCAGCGAGGCCAGTGAACGTGCGGCGATGGCTTATGACAGCGCGAATGTCCCTGCCAATGCAGCCCTTGCCAGCCAGCAGGCTGCAGTTTGGCTGGAAAAACTCGCTATCCGCTGATCTTCTCCCTCCAATGCTAGGGCAACGCGTCCTTTCCAACTCCTGTTTCGTGCTGCCGCTATGGTAGTGGTACTCGCCCTTATAGTTGATTGGGCTCGGATAGGGGGCGACACACACTTCCATTCATCGGGAATCCAGCCGACTTTGGTCTTTTTGTAACCGCGTCTATTTTCGTTCTTGAGCATATCATTCCCTATTCAAAATTCTTAATTCCCAATTCTTTCACTAGTCGGTCGAGCATGCCGCCGGGTGTCACATGCGGCAGCCAGAGGCGGTCGGACTGTTCCAGCACAAAGCGATTGCGTGCCTCGGCGGAGGCAAGGTTGCCGTCGCGGGCCGTCATTTCCAGAATGAGCATGCGGTTGTCTTCCAGGGCGGTCAAGGCGGTGGGCGGGAGGGCGGACACAAGGCCCGCCCGTACACCCCAGGCCGGGCACCAGATGATGGGTTGCTTGTATTCCAGGAGTTTCTGAAAAATCTCCTGCTCCATCGGGGAGTGGAAGCCGCTCAGATAGGCGGCGGCTTTCGGGATGGATGTCGGGCGCGGTGCGTTGCGCGAAACCAGCACCCCGAGTTTTTCTGCATTCCACAGCGACGGGTTGCCCATGCCTCGCAGGCCACCGCCGAAATTCATCACGCAGCGCCACGGGTTCATGCGGATATAGCGTGCGATATTCTGCTCCGCCTCCTCATCCCGCACGATCATTTCATAATAATTGCGGTGCCAGATATTGCCTGGAAACGGCGGCCACTCGCCAGTCTTGACGCGAGCGATATACGCATGCACCACCCGCGATTTGAAGGCGCAAATCACATCGCCCAGGGATTTTTCGCCGGCTGGCATCCGGATCAACGCATGAAAATGATCCGGCATGATGGCGTACGGGCGGGCCTCGTGTCCGCCCTCTTCATGCAATTGGGGAGATAGGGCAGACACAAGGCCTGCCCCTACGGCGGCGACGGCCGCTTCCCACTCCCGCGCGACCATTTCCTTGACCGGCGGATGCGCAAAAATATTCCCCGCATCCCGATGGGCGCAGATCGTCACAAAATACATCCCGCCCCCGGCGTAATCATGCCTTTTCAGGCGGATTGAATGCCGATGATGAAGCTCGGGATTGTATTGGGTGGCGGCTTTGCGTTGGTCAGACATGATTGGTTTTCTCTTGGCTGATGACTTCCGAGGCCCCGAACGTCTGGCGTATGGCGTCGATCATATCCATGCGGATGGCGAAACGCTCGGCCAGCGCGGCAATCTCCGCTACGAGTCGGACGGCCTTGGGTGAAAGGGTGAATGGCGGGCCATTCTGTGTTATTCCCCAGTGCGTCAAACATCAATTGACAAGTGTATGCCGGCACAGGGCAATACACGGTTATCATTTTTATTAACTTACCATTGCCGAGGGGTGAAGGCGAGGGGGAAGTTCATTAGTGCATTAGTGCGGGAGTGCATTAGTTGGGAGATGGGAGAGGCGCGATAAGCGGGAAGAGAGAGGTGAACCGCGAATGGCGCGAATGGGGCGAATGAGAGGGGGAGAGAGTGGCAGTTGGCAGTAGTAGTTGGCAGTGAGTGAAAGTTTAACGCAGAGGCACAGAGGCGCGGAGGTGGGCAATCGGTAGCGGGGATTTATAAAACGGTCTGATGACCTGTTGCGCTTGTTTGTTCTGAAAGAAATCACCCTTGCAGACTGCGATGGGCGATGTGATAATTCAACGGCAATGTAATATGCGTGCAGGTCAATTTGGAATTAAGGGGAGAGAATGAAAAAGACGCTTGGGCTGTTAGTTTGGATGGCGGGAATTGCCTGTGCGGAAATGAAGCCGATACCGACCAACGGGCCCGGCTGGCAGGGCGATCCGTTGACGTGGACGTTTCGCCAAGACGGCATCCATTGCACGCTGTCGAATGGCAACGGAATCGCCGTATACCGTGCGTCGCCGCTGGCATCGAAGGTAACGGTTGAGACTGTTTTCACACCACAGAAGGCTCCGGGTTTGAACTGGAAGGTGGCGGCTGTCGCCATCGTGGCCGACGAACGCAATTTCTGGCACCTTGCGTTGGTACAGACGCCGCCTGAACAAGGCTGCAAGCCCACGTTTGAACTCACCGAGATGCGCGACGGCGAGTGGTTGGCGCAGAGTAATTTGAAGGTGGAGATCAATGAGGAAAGTGGCCAAAAGTGGGCCTTCGGTCAGTCCTATCGTCTGAAGCTGAACTTGGACAAAAGCGGTATTACGGGAACGATTGCGACGTCCAGCGGAAACCAGATTCTGCGCAAGCGGTTTGCCTTTACAGCCGCTGCGGTTAAGTGTGGTCGACCCGCCGTGCGCATCAATGGTTTCACGGGAACGTTTGCGGAAATTCGCGCGGAGTCGGACGAGCCCATGGCTGAGGTGAAAGTGGAGGCACCGTTTCCCGTCTATGCCATGGAAAACACGGTGCCGGGGATCACTGATCAGGCAACGGGCTTCTTTTATGTTGTGCAGAAACCGGACGGACGCTGGTGGGCCATCGATCCGCTCGGACGCGGCGTTGTGCTGATGGGTGTCGATCATGTGACGTTTCATGGGCACTGGTGCGAGAAACTGGGGTACAGTCCGCACGCAAAGAAGAACGAGAAGAAGTACACTGACCATGCAGAGTGGGAAAGCGAAACGCTGGGCCGTCTGAAGACATGGGGGTTCACGATGCTCGGCGCGGGGTGCGATTCGAAGCTTAAACACCGTGGTTTGGTGCATACCGAGTTTCTCAGTATCGGCGACCACCTCGCGACGTTGGGCGACGAATATGACATCACGCCGAACGAGCGTCGACCCTGTTCGTCGTTTCCCAACGTGTTTCATCCCGATTTCGAGGCGTATTGCCAATACCGTGTGCAGCAGAGTTGCGTGCCGAATCGTAACGACCCTTGGCTACTTGGATACTTCATTGATAACGAGTTGGCGTGGTGGGGCCGCGGCGGTTCTGAAACCGGACTGTTTGATGCGGTGATGAAAAAAGGCGCGGCGCATACGGCCAAGATCGCCCTGTGCGATTTTCTGGCGCGGCAGGCGGAAAACGATGTAGCCACGTTCAACGATCTGTGGGGAACCCAACTCCAGAGGTTTGATGAGATTTTGGCGCTGAAGGCCTTGCCGAATGCGAATGATGCGCAGCGGGCCGTGAAGCGCGAATTTCTGCGCTTTGCGGCGGATCGCTACTTCTCTGTCACGACGCGTGCAATCCGCGAGGCGGACCCGAACCATCTGGTGCTGGGTGCACGTTTCGCGGGCACAAGCGGTGCCGATCCTGTGGTGTGGGAGGTATCCGGTAAATACTGCGACGTGGTGACCTTCAACTGTTATCCCATGGCTGATCTGGATGAGGGCCGCGTCTACACACGCTTCGGTAAAGGCGGTGAGTTGGTGACTGAGCACTTTGCCAAGTTCTACGAGACGGTGAAGCGGCCGATGCTGATCACGGAATGGTCCTTTCCCGCGTTAGACGCCGGGTTGCCGAGCGTGCATGGCGCGGGACAGCGCTTCCGTACTCAGGCTGAGCGCACGGCAGCGACGCGTCTGTTCGCACGCACGATGCTGAGTTTGCCGTTCTTGTTGGGCTACGACTATTTCATGTGGGTGGACGAGCCCGCATTGGGCATTAGCACGCCGTTTCCTGAGGATTCGAACTACGGGCTTATCAACGAGGACGGCGTGCCTTACCCGCTTTTGACCCAGATGTTCACGGCGCTGCAGCGTGAGGCGGGTGCTTGGCGCTTCAAGTCTGCGCCCGAGGCGAAACAGATGCCGAAAACCGGTGTGCTGCCAACTGCGATGTCGGTTGCGCGCGCGGCGGCGACGGGCGAAACCCAAGCGTTCTTTGTGCGCGAAGGCGATACGTTCCGCGCGGGCAACGGACGGATCGTGCTTGCCGGTGCTTTGGGCGATGGCAATCTGGTGCGGCGCGTGACGCTTGACAGCGCGGAGAAGCCGATCGGACAGTACAATGCGCTGCTTCAAATGTTGAACGCGAACGGGCAGAATCGCTGGATTGATACGCGAACGGTGAAGGCGGTTGTTGGGCGCGTGGATGAGGGCGTTGCGGTGGTGGACGTGACGGGCGCGACAACGGAGGGCTCGGAAAGTTTTGAGGTAACGCACCGTCTGATTTTGCCGCCGGGAACGCCGTGGTTCATCAGCGAGGTGGTGAGCGTGAAAAACACGGGAACGAGACCGCTCAAGCTGAACGGGATATATTTCCGATTGTACAGCGACTTCAAGGACGTGC
>CAZSUM010000188.1:0-5948 GCA_964610015.1 uncultured Lentisphaeraceae bacterium | reverse complement strand
GGAGGAGGACGGAGACCGGAGGACGGAGGGAGGAGGACGGAGACCGGAGGACGGGGACCGGAGGACGGAGGGAGGAGGACGGGGACCGGAGGACGGAGGACGGGGGACGGAGGACGGGGGAGGAGGACGGAGGACGGAGGGAGGAGGACGGAGGACGGAGGGAGGAGGACATGGACCTGCGGACGTCTCGGCACCTCCGCCAAGGCTACGGCGTCCCAAAGGGGGAGACATCCCTACCAGGGAACGGCCATGCGGTCGGGATGCATCCCCCTTCGGGACGCGGACACCTTGGCAGAGGTGTCGAGGCGTCCGCAGATAGCGAGAAATCGGTATTTAAACTTAAAAAGAGCAGTTGAACTGCCAGTATTAGTGCCTGACGGCCGAAGAACAGCGATAAAAAACACGTTGTTGCCATCTCCCTCGCCCTCTGGGAGAGAACTGGGGTGAGGGTTGCGGGTTTTAGCCCGCATTAGGCACAAAAAACCGGGGTCGGTTTGACCCGACCCCGGTGCTGCATGACAGGAGTGATCTATATATACTTTTTGCTGTGTGGTTAATTATCCATTTGCAAGTTCAGGAAGAGAGCACCTTGTTGTGTCTTAACGCGTAGCAGCAAATTGCCACCTTTCGCCTTCCTGACTGCTTTTTCAAATTCTTTGACGCTCTTGATCTCCTCGCGATTGACCTCGAGAATAACCATCCCGGGTTGCAACCCTGATTCCTCTGCAAGTGATCCGGACGACACATCCGAAATCACAACGCCTGTGATTGGCTTTTCAAAACCAAGCTGCTGAGCTATCTCTGGTGTCATCCCCTGAACCTGAAGCCCCAGCTTATCAAGCATAGCCACATCGGTTTCAGATGACCCCTCTTCAACCCCGTCTTCCGGGAAAGTCCCCACTGTCAAATTCAGTTTTTGAGTCTTTCCATCACGAAACACAGTTAGCGTCACCTTGGTATTAGGCATAATCTGTGCCACCTCGTTGCGGAAGGTGGTATTATCCTTGATTTCGTTGCCATTTAACGCCACTAGAATATCGCCTGTCTTGATCCCAGCCTTGTCTGCAGGGCCATTTTTCTCAACATCGGCAATCAAGACACCCCCGTCTTTGTCGCGCCCAAACTGAGCTGCCATTTCGCTTGTCACCTCGCCTGGGTTGAGGAAGACACCGATGTAACCCCTTGTCACTTTGCCATTTGTGACGAGTTGTTCTTTAATGCGCATCGCCATATCGATGGGTACTGCGAAGCCGATTCCCATGTATCCGCCGCTGCGACTATAGATTGCGGTATTGATGCCAATGACCTCGCCATCGATGTTGAGTAGAGGACCCCCTGAGTTACCCGGATTAATTGCCGCATCGGTTTGAATGAACTCCTCATAATCCGTGATACCAATATTACTGCGTCCTTTAGCACTCACTACACCCACTGTTAGTGTCTCCTTGAGTCCAAACGGATTGCCAATCGCAATCACCCACTCGCCGATCATCAGCTCATCTGGCTTCCCAATCTTCAGGAAGGGTAGATCCTTAGGATCCTCAATCTTGATTAAGGCCACCTCAGTTTTCGGGTCTGCGCCAATTTGTTTAGCCTTAAACTCACGACCATCCGCTAAACGAACCGTGATTTTATCAACATCGCCGACTACGTGGGTATTGGTCAGAATGTAGCCATCTTTACTGATGATAAAGCCAGACCCCTGCCCCATCTGCTTTTGCATGCGTTGTCTGGGACGTTGTTGCGGTTGGCGTCCTGGATTTTGAAGCCCCGGGTGCTGACGACCAAAGAACCGTTCAAAGAACTCCTCGCCAAAAAGATCAGCCGGATTATTAAACGAGTAGGACATTTGTCCAACCGGCACCTGCTTCTCGACCTGAATAAAGACAACCGCAGGGATGGCCTGTTCAGCGACAACTGAAAAGCCCTTGCGGAAATCGAGCGCATCAGTCGCCCATACAAGCGGTGCGGTCACAACCAAGGCGGTCAGTAGCCCCACCCTGCGCACTTGTTTTTGAATAACCTGTTTCATCTTTGTCCTCTTTCGTTAAGCGAAGTAATAGGGCCATAACCCTAGCCGTTAGGCGACAACCGTTATAAACACCACCGGACTGCGCGAGCGAAAAGGGTTATGGCCTTTAAGGACCTGTTTTGTTTTCGTCTCTTATCGCCTCTCGCACAGACAGGTGTAATATAGCACCGGGTGTGCCAATCCACTCAAACTACTTAAAACAGTACTTTTAATGGTTATTAGAGCTTTTACCGTGCTTTTCGACGCGACAGCTTGTCTAAATAGCCGCGTCATTCTGACACGGCTATTCACGTAGAAAGCAAAAGTGACGTGCCGTTGTTGTGTGCCTGTTGCGTGCAAATCGACTGCCATAATCGGCTCGTCTTCCTAAAAACAAGCAGGGACCCGCATTTCTGCGGATCCCTGTTTGTCATTTATTCGGTTTTTAAACCGCGATCATCAGACTATTCAACCGTGGCTTTGATGAAATCGCCTTCGGTCAACGGAACGGTGATCGTTGCTGTGCCGTCCACACCAGCAGTCACGTTAAACGAATCGGCCAACGTAAACGCTGTGCCAAGATCGCTGGTTGTGTAGATATTCAGCGTACCATTGAGTTTGCCGAAATCAACCATTGTCGAGGAAGCCGCAAGCGTAATGGTCGCATCGGTTGCACCGACTACAATTGAGGTGATCTCAATCGTGGTGTCACCCTCATCTGGAGTAATTTTGAGGAGATACTCATCCAGCATACTAGGCGTGAGGGTTGTCACGCTATACGCGTTTGCCCATGCGGCCACGTCATTTGCAGGATACGAAGCGCCCAGCCCTGTGCTGATCCCCATGGTTTCGCTGTAGAGCTGTGACGTGATCTCATTGGTTGTCCCAGCCGTACCGCTTACAGAACCCATGATATTGGTGATCATGGTGGTTCCATCAACCACGTTGGTGGTCGCGCCGCCCGTGAAGAGGTCGCCAAGAGAGGCAATCTCATACCACTGAGCTGCTGTGACCTCAATTGCCGATCCGGTCCCGACTTCAACTCCGCTAGTCAGAGCAACTGAGTTTGTAGAGACGGTCAGGTTGGAATCGAAGATCAGGGTCAACATGATTGCAGAGGCCCCCGAGAGGTCTGCACCATCCGCAACGGCCAGATCATCAACAAAACCCGTGCCTTGGAAGGCCACGGCATTGAGAACCGTGCCGGATTCTGCTGTCTCGAAGTAGTCGTGATCATTACCAAGTGCATTTTCATGGGTCACGGCTGTACCGTCCAAGAAGAGCTGGCAACAAACGTTGATCTCTCCTACCTTCTGCATGACGATGGTCAGACGATGCCACATCTCGGTGTTGATCGCACCCAGCGATGTAATCACGCTGTTGGTTAGAATGGAGCCATTGGCCTTATGATACACAACCAGATTTGATTCAACGTTGAGGTAAACCGCAACTTTGACTTCCGAACCGATCGTGGGTGTGTCCTCGCTAGGCGTAAACTTAATCAGCGTGTCAACATAGACACTCGCTGCTGAAAATGAAACGCCGGTCGACCCATTGTCAGCTAGGACATGACGCGTGAGTGTGTTGCCTTCGGTCTCGAGCTTCAGCACAAGTTCAGCAGGTTCGGCATTTGTACCCGGCCGTGTTCCTGTATAGGTGCTGTTGGTCGCGACAATCTTTGAGGCGTCATTTTCATCTGTTACCCATAGGTAATTGGTGAACGTATCAGCACTCACTTCATGTGTCGTACACTTGAACGCGTCAATCGGCAGTTCATCCGAACCACCGTCAGCCGTCTCGAACGAATCTGCTACCCACCAGTGTGTTGGCGCTGCCGCCATCGTAACGGTTGCAAAGGCGCACACGCCCATACAAACCGCAGTAAACTTTACCATACGCTTTAGAGTCAGGTTCATTAAGAAACCCTCCTATTATTCTTGCGTGATTATAACTAAACCTTCAAAAATCTTAACCAAAAGACAGAAAACACACGCTTTCGTGACTTTTAGAAAAGACCATTCTTTCGTTGTATGTTTAAAATACGCTGATGAGGGGGTGTTTGGCAAGCTCGAAAATAAGAGAAAAGTTCCTTCATGAAGCAGATCCCCCTCAAACGGGAGAGGCGGATGAGATGGTAAAAAAACAAAGGTTTTTCTAAAGCCAAGGAAAAGGCGACAGCCCCCCGCGGGGTTCTATAAGAAAAGACGCTCTTAAAAAAAGTAAATCGCCGGTATCACGGACGTTACCGGGCTCCCTCTTACTTCTTCCACTCAGCCGCAAAATCTCTTGCCGCAATCAGCCTTCTTTTTCCTTCGATTGTGACATCGATCTCTTCATCATGAAAGTTGGAAAGCACGTAGCTACCATCCGTAAACAACACCATATTTATGCGATTAGGTCCGATGTAACTGATTTTAAAGGGATGAAGTGCAAAAGTACGCAGAGTATCCAGTTCTTTCTGTTGCAGCTCTAGCAACTGCCATGGACTCTCCTTTGTCGGGAGAACCATCACATTTCTGGCTAAAAGATTCAGTTGATCACGCCATTGCTCTGCCAGATATCCAGAAATCAGTGTCGGTCGATCCGTTGCAATGTAGGTGTTGATTCGCTCAACATTCTTGTTGTCTGCAAGGACATACCCGGTAAAACATGCGGCCAGAGCCTCTGTGGGAAATTCACTGCATGGTGCTAGAGGAAGACCGGTCATTCCCAAAAGGTTGAAAAATAAGCTGTCTCTCCCTCCATTGTAGTTGGCTGGTTTGTAGGCCGCAATACCCATCAACGTCCTTTTTGATGTTTCTTCTGCCAGGTTCTGCAGGGCTGGCATTGTACGCTTTAATGCTTCAAAATCTTTTTTCCCGTTCGGTGATCCCATTCCGCCAACACCTTTCAGCGCTTTTTTTGCAACGACATCGTCTTTTGCCAGAGCTTTACCCTCAGGTTCGGTTAATGTCAGGTATCCGTAGCTGTGTAGAAGCGACTCTTTTGCACCTCCCAAAATACTGAATCTAGCCTGTTCGACATAGGTTGCTGGAGTTGTCCAGAGAGGATCAAACCATGCGCCCTCACACTTATCCTTACCGATAGAGAGCAACCAGTTCATCAAAAAGAAGGCGGCTGGCTGTGGAATTCCCTTTTTGCTCTGCCAATGATAATCCCTTGTCTCAGTCCCAACCCATATTGCGTCGAATGTTTTCGTAGCGCAGATAGGATCATATCCTCTGTCCTGATAGGAGTCGTACCAACAAGGAAACTTCAAAATGACGCGTACATTCGGATTCACTGTTTTACAGGCCGGAATGACGCAATTCTCGGCAAGACGACTCAATAGTTCCCGACGGTAATCACCCCACCCAGAACCAGCGACCGGGAATGATTGGCCTTCTATGGTTACGGTCTTGGCTTTTCGCGCGGCTTGGCACTCCTCGCATTGGCAGTCGGTAAACCAAAAATCATCGATCAGAACAGTGTTAAAATGACGAGCTGTAAATGCAAAAATTTCACGTACGCGTTTCTGAGTCGCTTGATCAGTGTAGCAGCAAACCGTATTCCATCCCGTTGACGCTTTGGCGATCATGGTCGGCGTCACCAAACCCGCTGTTTCAATGCCAGCTGCCTCAAAGCGCGCTTTTACCTTTTTCAACAAGGGCTCTTCAACCAGATATCCAAAACGAAAGGTCTCAAGATATATTTTATCGATCCCGTTTGACTGACACCACTGAACAGCACTGTTTAGTCGGTTATCATCCGTAAAAAGTGTTTTTATTTCCTGCGCTTTAGCTGATGTTGAAAACCGATGCTCTTTTGAGAAGGCCTCGGTGCTTATGAAAAAGAGCGTGCTTGTTAGGATAAGTGTCCTGATTGTTTTCATGTCACTAGCATCCCATAGGCTAAGCCGGAAACATTCCGGTTCCAATGAATTGATAAGAAATCGCTT
>CAZSUM010000187.1:4091-5988 GCA_964610015.1 uncultured Lentisphaeraceae bacterium | reverse complement strand
ACGAGCAATGTCAATAAACGCACAGGTATTGACTAGAATGATATCTGCCGTTTCAGGGGAAGATGCCAACTGAATCTGGCCCTGTTTAAGAAATCCAGCCATGATTTGCGAATCAACCAAATTTTTCGCGCATCCCAAGCTGATAAATCCAACGGAAACTGGCATATTGATCACTCCCTGTCAAAAAAAAATGGTATTTTAGTATACTGTCAGCGCGGATGGGATGCAATTCAACTTTCGTTAAAGTGTGTGCCGCACAAATTTAATCAAACGACTAAATTGTTGCGCTGACAGAAAAGGTGGGTGTTTTTTAATGAATCCAGTAGAAAAAATAGTGCCCCAAACAACGCGTATGGGTTTGGTGATAATCCTTTTTATTGGATTAATGGCGCGAGAAGGCGTTGCGATCAGCAATGATGGGGCCACGCAACCAGATAACAGGCTTGTCAATCGCACTCAGCCCCAAAAAGAACGCACGGTTGTCGTAGAGATTCCCCACCTATATACCAATAGCGTTGAAAGGAGTTTTCCAGGTATCGTGAATGCGTCTGAGGAGGCGGCCCTTTCCTTCCGTGTCGGTGGCCCATTGATAGCGGTTAATGTCAAGCTGGGGCAGGAGGTGAAGACGGGGGATCTCCTGATGCAAATTGACCCTCGTGATTTCAAAGATCGTATCCTATCATTGGAAGCGCAATTGGCAGGAGCTGTTGCGATACAGAAAAAAGCGCAGCAGGATTACGCTCGCATTTCTAAACTGTTTCATGAAAAAGTGCTTCCACAGTCTGATTTTGACAGTGCCACCAGTGCGCTGGATGCAACAGATGCCTCTGTTAAAAATCTAAATGCAGCCGTGCTCATAGCTAAACATGCGCTTGCCGATACTGCGTTATATGCTCCCTATGACGGCACCCTTACCGAACAGCGGGTGGAGAACCATGAGATGGTGAACCCAGGACAAGTGGTGTTGAACATTCACAACATTAAACGTCTGGAAATTTCCGTTAGTGTTCCCGAGAACGAAATAGTCAGTCGCGCTCTGAACACGGGAATCACGGCCCGCGTCTCGTTTCCGGCTATCACAGGAAAAACCTGTGAGGCACGACTAACCGAGTGGAGTTCCACCGCCAACCCACTGACACATACCTATGCGGTAACCTTTGAATTTAACGCTCCACAGGACTATCGCATCCTACCGGGCATGTCGGCTAATATCTCTTGGCAGGCTAATTCCAAAGCCTCACCTGCTTTAACGATTCCGGTTTCAGCTCTCATCAGACAAACGGATGGTTCTACTTTTGTTTGGGTTCTTCGTGAATCCGAAGGTCGCGCTGAACAGCGTTCTGTGATGATCGGCGACCTAGTTGGCGCTTCCCGAGTCGTTGTCACGAAAGGACTCGATGGCACTGAACAAGTGGTCGTCTCCGGTGGGCGGTTGATAGATGAGACGCTTACCCTTAAAATATTATCTACCCATTAGAGGTCAATTCTTATCGTCTTGGTGAGCACCCTCAACAGTGCTTTTGAAAGCAACGCTGCTGTTTCGACGGTGAGAGAATTTTGTGCACCTTGGTTAACGATGTAATTATCTATTCTTGTCGGAATAAGGAAATCTAGCAATGAATCCTGCTGTATTTGCCATGAGAAAAAAAACTGCAATGGTTGTCATGACCCTTTTGCTGATTGCTGCAGGTATCTTTTCCTATCAAAAGCTGGGCCGTCTTGAAAACCCGAATTTTACCATTAAAACCGCATTGGTTATTACGCCATATTCGGGGGCCACTCCCGCTGAGGTAGAAGAAGAAGTCACCGATCCAATTGAAGAAGCTCTCCAGTCGATGAGCCAAATCAAAGAGATTTATTCGACCTCAAAAGAAGGGGTTTCGGTTATCTATGTTGA
>CAZSUM010000187.1:0-3991 GCA_964610015.1 uncultured Lentisphaeraceae bacterium | reverse complement strand
AAATCAAAGAGATTTATTCGACCTCAAAAGAAGGGGTTTCGGTTATCTATGTTGAGTTTGATCGCGCTCGTCTAACTGAACTCGGTCTCTCTCCTGAGCAGATCGCGGGCACGCTACAAACCCAGAACGCCGTGCAACCGAGCGGCAAAGTTGAGGTCGACGGCAATTATCTCCGAATCACACCCACTGGAGATTTTGGCAGCGAACAGGTCATCGCCGAGCTCTACGTCGGGAGTGATGATCATCTGGTACGGCTGGGTGATATTGCCACCATACACCGTGGGTATTATGACCCCAAGCAGCAGATCATGTCTTTCTCTGGTGAGCCGGCCATCGCCATCGGCATCTCTACGGTGGCGGGTGGTAATGTGGTTACCATGGGCGAGTCAATCAAAGACAAGCTGGCTGACCTCGAAGAAACGACCCCCGAAGGCATCACGCTGCACACCATCTATTATCAGAGTGATATGGTGACAAAAGCGGTAGATAGCTTTGTGATTAATCTGGTTGAATCCGTGGTGATTGTCGTGGTGCTCCTGATGTTGTTTATGGGTTGGCAGAGTGGCCTTCTGATAGGCGTGGTCTTGCTCCTCACCATCTGCGGAACTCTTTTCGGAATGAAGATCATGGGCATCAACCTACAGAAGATCTCACTAGGCTCTTTGATCCTTGCGCTTGGCATGCTGGTTGACAATGCGATTGTGGTTGCCGATGGTATTCTGGTGCGGGTGGAACGTGGGGATAGCCGTGAACAGGCTGCAGCCGATGTGGTTCGCGATACGCAGTGGCCCTTGCTAGGTGCCACCTTTGTTGCCATTCTGGCCTTTACAGCCATTGGATTTTCGTCTGGGAATGTAGGCGAGTTTTGTCGATCGCTTTTCTATGTGATGGCTATTTCGTTGCTGTTCAGCTGGGTACTGGCGGTTACGATCACGCCACTATTCTGCGTCTGGTTTCTCAAGATTCCCGATGTTCATGGCGCGGATCCTTACGACAAGCCGATGTATCGCCGTTATCGTAAAGTGCTTCACGTGGCGATTCATCATCGAGGGGTCACCCTCATCTTAACCGCCGGATTGTTGGCCTTGGCGATCCTTGGATTTAAAAAAGTTCCTCAATCCTTTTTCCCAGGTTCAACAACACCGTATTTCTATATCAACTACTGGCGTCCTGCCGGAACACACATCAATCGCACCGCTGAAGATCTGGCTGCGATCGACACCTATGTCCGTTCACTAGAGGGGGTAAAACAAACCAGCACCTTTATCGGAGAAGGGTCATTGCGCTTTCTGCTCTCATATAATTATGAGGAGCCAGACTCTGCTTATGGGATGATGCTTGTCGAGGTTAATGATTATCGGCAAATAAAAACGCTGATTTCCCTCATTGATCTGCATCTGAAGGGAAATTGGCCTGATGCCGAACCCTTCTGTAGTCTTATTCCGAATGGACCGCCCCTCGCTTTTTACATTGAAGCTCGTTTTCTGGGACCTGATAAAAAGGTGTTGGAGCGTTTGGGTCAAGAGGCCTTGGCCATCATGCAAGCAGAGCCCAATGCAAAAGATGTACGCCTAGACTGGCGCCAGCCGGTTCAGGTGATACGACCTGAATTTTCGGAAGTACAGGCGCGTCGGGTTGGCGTAACTCGTGCAGATCTGGCTCAGTCATTGCAACTCAACTTCAACGGAATTATCGCCGGACTTTATCGTGAAAAAACGGAACTGATTCCGATTATGATGCGCCCCTTTGACAATCAACGCACGACCATCGATAACTTTAATAATGTTCAGGTTTGGAGTTCCCTGCATCGTACCTTTATACCCTTTAACCAAGTCGTGACGGACATGAAAATGGAGTGGGAGTGGCCCCTTGTACAACGCAGCGACCGCCACCGTTCGATTACCGCACAATGTAACCCAGTTTCTGGGGTCCCTGAAGTGTTACGTCAAAAAATATTACAGCCAATTGAATCCATTAAACTGCCACCCGACTACCGCTTTGAATGGAGGGGTGAATTTGAAGAGTCTTCCCAGGCACAGGGTCCGTTAAAAGCAACCTTCCCTATCTGCCTGCTCGCCATGTTCGTGATCGTGATCTGGCTGTTCAATTCAGTACGCCGACCGTTGATCATCTTTATGACGGTTCCGCTTTCAATTATTGGTGTGTCCGCCGCGTTACTGCTAACGGGGCTCCCCTTTGGCTTTATGTGCATTCTAGGCTTTCTCGGCCTTTCAGGGATGCTCATTAAAAATGCCATTGTGCTCATTGATGAAATTGAACTCCAGCTTAGACGTGACGTTGAAGCCTACAAAGCTGTACTCGATTCCTCAGTCAGTCGCATGCGACCCGTCATCATGGCATCGGGCACAACCATTCTCGGCATGGCCCCCCTGTTACTGGATCCGCTCTACAACGGCATGGCGGTTACGATCATGGGAGGTCTGTTTGCAGCCACCTTCCTCACTCTGATCATTGTACCCGTCACTTATACCATGATTTATCGTATCAAGGTTGATTCGAAACATCTTTAAGGAGAGTTGAAAATGGCAAGCCTAATTGGACAGATCTTTTGCTTTGTTTCACGACTATTCCAGATCCCGTATTGTCTCGTTCTTTTAAGTCTTATGCCGCTGATGCTCACGGCCCAGACAAATGGAATGACGTTAGCCGAAGTCAGGACAAAGGTCTTGTTGGGGAATCCATCCGTTGACGAACAGCTACGGCGCATCGTTGCGGCTGAAGCTGTTCTTAAGCAGGCGCGTTCTGCCTATTTTCCCACGGTAACTTTAAAGGGAAACTATGGGCTCATCGATGTTAGTCTACATCCAGAAGTGAACCCTGACCTCCGTTTCTCGGATAGCTATCGTCAAGCTTCAACTGGACTACAGACCAGCTGGCTGATCTTCGATGGGTTCGTCCGCCAAGCACATGTCTTAGCCGCAAAGCATACGCTCAATCAGCAAAGAGATATCGCCGATGAAACGCGACGCCTGTTACTGCTTTCGACAACGCTCGCTTTTCGAGAAGCGCAACTCGCAAACGAAACCATCAGGATTGCCCAGCAGAATTACACGTTTAACAGAGAGCTAGAGCACGATGCACATAAACGGTTTGAAGCGGGAATTTTGCCTGAGTCTGATGTGCATAATTTTTCGATCAGGGCTTTGCTAGCCGAAGCCGTCAGGTTAGAAGCGGAACTGAATTTATCTACCGCCTGCACCGTCCTCGCCGAACTCATGGCACTTGCGGAAGCACATCTTCCTCAAGCGATGCACCCCGTTGCGATTGACTTCCGTGAACTTGATCCCATCCCTTCCTTTAACGAAGAGTTACAGTATGCGTTTATCAATCGTCCAGATTATAAGGCCCTTAAAAGTGGTCAGCAGGCATTGGAGCAGAAGGTTCGTGCTGCAAAGGGCGAGCTGCTTCCAAAATTATCCTTTGTCGGTCAGGTTAACTACAGCGATCAAGACGGGTATGCCACGTCAAGTCGTCATGGCAATTACGACTCCTTTGTTGAGGAGGCTGAGGCTGAACTCGCCGCGTTGCAAAAACAAGAAGAGTGCCTGAAGCTCTCAATCCGCTCTACGCTGCGTCAGCGAATTGACGAGGCCCAGACTGTGCAAGCGGTTTTGGAACGAAGGAAAAAAATCGAAGCGCTCTCCGCTAGCGTGCGTGACAGCGTAACAAAATCCTATCAAGCTGGCATGGTTTCAATCACCCGCTTGAATGAAGCACAGACCGATCTTGTAAGCGCCTGCGGCAACTATGCAACAGCTTATATCTCCTATCTACTCGTGCTCAACAGACTGGATGTGGAAACTGGACGCGTGTTGGAAAATTAAGCCCCACCGACCTCAGTAACGTGACTTCTGTGCTACCCGTCACCTTCGAGCGGATGGCCCTATCGTTTTGTCTTTTCATCCACTTGCCAATATCCGACAAAAGTACTATTATTTCAATGTTTCAAGCGTCTTCGGGGCAAGGTGAT
>CAZSUM010000186.1:0-6027 GCA_964610015.1 uncultured Lentisphaeraceae bacterium | reverse complement strand
CCGCCTATGAACAGGCGGAACGCGCCTACGACAACAATAAAGCGGCGGAGTTGAAATACGGGACGATTCCTGAACTTGAGAAGAAGCTCAAAGCTGCGCAGGAAAAGCTCCAAGCGACAAATGGCCCCGTCATGTTACGCGAAGAGGTCACAGCCGAAGAGATCGCTGAAGCTGTTTCGCGCTGGGCGGGAATCCCTGTTACTCGCCTACTCGAAGGCGAACGCGATAAATTGCTGCACCTACCCGAGGCCTTGAGTAGACGCGTCGTGGGGCAGCACGAGGCTGTGGATGCAATCGCCGATGCTGTTCTGCGGTCGCGTGCGGGTATCAAAAACCGACAGCGTCCCGTTGGTGCCTTTCTTTTCCTTGGCCCCACGGGCGTTGGTAAAACCGAACTTGCCAAAACGCTCGCCATCGAACTTTTCGACGCAGAACGTGCAATGGTGCGCATTGACATGTCGGAGTACATGGAGAAGCACACGGTCGCGCGTCTAATAGGCGCGCCCCCTGGATATGTCGGATATGAGGAAGGCGGACAATTGACCGAGGCCGTCCGCCGCAAACCCTATAGCGTGATATTACTCGACGAGATTGAGAAAGCGCACCCCGATGTTTTCAACATTCTTTTACAGGTGCTGGATGATGGTCGGCTTACAGATAGCCACGGACGTACCGTAAGCTTTAGAAATGCCGTTATCATCATGACCAGCAATATTGGATCCGAGTTTCTCGCTAATCAGCGTGATACACAAGAATCAGGCGATATTCCCGAGTCGACTCGCGATCAAGTTATGAGTTTGCTGAAAACAAACTTCCGCCCCGAGTTCCTCAATCGACTGGATGAAGTCGTTCTTTTCAAACCGCTGGGAAAAGTGCAGATTACGGCCATTGTGCGTCTTCAGCTTGAAGATCTGCGTGCACGACTGGCCGAGCAGGAGTTGGGATTGGAGGTCGATGACGAAGCCATTGCCTGGCTAGCTGAAAAGGGATACGACCCAGTCTACGGGGCACGTCCTATCAAGCGTGCCCTCCAACGTGAACTTGAAACGCCCATTGCACGTCGCATCGTGTCAGACAGCTACCCGTCGGGAACAACGATACACGTCACCGTTTCCAACAACGCGCTCGCGCTGGGGTAATCGCCCCTCTAGGCGCGTTGAAACAAGGTTCGGCATAATCCGCACGAACCCTTTCTAGGAGAAATAGACGAATGAGCGATGTACTTGGATTGCCACCCGACATTCAGGCGAACGCCCGTGCGGACATGCAGAAACTCGCCACCCTAACCCTGCCCTTCGGCAAATACAAGGGACGACGTATCATCGACCTGCCGGAAGACTACCTGCTCTGGTTCAAACAGAAAGGGTTTCCCAAAAGCGAGCTCGGGCGCATCATGCAGCTCGCTTTGGAAGTGAAGCTCAATGGGCTTGAAGGGTTGATTCCCAGCTAAGTGAATCGCTCAATCGTCCCAATCATACGTCACCTCTTCACTCCCGAAACGCCAGCACTTGGGCGTGCTGGTCTCCATCCAGTCCAGTGGCTCCGCTGTGGGCGCAGGTTTTGCAGCCCTCAGGAATGCCTCTCGGAGTGCCTTGCGCTGCTCTGGGCCAGCGAGTTGACGACGCCACGACACGAAGAGTGGCGTGCCGCTACGTGCCACGAGATCCAACCACTGCCGATTCTTCTCCCACGGCACGGCACCCTCCTTCGCTAAACCGACACAGTCAGCATCCACAGCAAAAAACGCACGATCCTGCATCGCTCGAAATGCCAGTGTGTTCACGCCATTCTGGCGTGTGCGTTTCCACGCCAACCCGCTCGTGTCATCACCCGTTCGCTGCAACTCGAAAAGTCCTGCCGCCAAATGCCCCAGCGCATTGCACCCGATGATCACAACACCGTCGCCTGCGCTCTGCCGCATTGTGCGATAGAGATCGAGCATCACTTCAGCCGTCGTGCGACTCGAGTCCGCCCATTCGCGATCATCGTGCACGACACGGTCACCCAGATTATACCCCCAGCGGTTGTTCATGTCGTACGTCAGGTAATCGATCTTCACCATCTGAAAGCCCCAGGTACGAAACCGTGTCATATCTTCTGCAATCTGTCGCTTCACTTCCGGTACCGTAGGATCCATAAAATCACGAGCTTTCTTCAAACGCCACGCCTCCGGCACCTCGGGCCACGCATAGAGCGGACGATACCAAAGCCCAGGTTTAGCGTTTAGTTGCTTCACCCGCTGTGCGAAGGTAACCATGTCCATCGCAAAACGTGCATTGCTGCGGGTCCACGGTCCAAAACCGCTCACCCCCGCCTTGATCGGCGCATTGACCTGCCACCCATCATCCATCACGAGGTAAGGCCGATTTTTGGCCTCGGGAATCAGCGACGTAACGAAGGCCGCATCCGCCAAAAAGTTAGATGCCGTATTGATCCCGTAGGCGCAATACCAATCGTTGAACCCATAGACCGGCTCCTGCGTAAGGCGCGGCGTCGGACACATCTGACGACAGAAGGCGGCTCCTGCCTGAAAAGGCGATTCACCCGCAACCCACTGGCGACTTATCACTGTGCAGGCCTCCAACGTTCGCCCACCCAACTGCACACCGACTCCCCCCGCTCGAACATCCAGTGTCAACGTGATGCCCTCTTTGTCCACGGTCCAACAGCAGAGTGCATGGGGTTGAACCCTTACCCCATACCCATGGGTCACACCCTCATCGGACATCAAGAAATACCATGGCATAGGCCGCGCAGAAGCGATGGGGCGCCACGCAAGATCCCCGTACGAACGTTCCCACACATCTCCCAAAACCTTGGTTTGCTCCGCAAACTGGCCCTCCCAGCGCATTCCGACGATCTCCAGTGCCACACCCGGTGCAGCCACACGAACCTGCGTCCCGTCCTTTGCGGCCACTGTCTCGACGCGTAGCACCGCGTGGCCCCACTTGTTCGATGCAGCCTGAGTCAGCACATTCGTAGCGCCATTGCTCACGCACCACACCGTACTGGGCGAACAATCCAACGCGATGAAATCAAGCGTACGGCCCATCGTTTCTGTACCGGCCATGCACCCTCCCAGCAAGAAACTTACGACTAATCCTGTCTTCCTCATTTTTTCCATCCCCCTCTTGACGCTTATCCATTCTAGACTCATACAAAGATTCAATATTAATCTCTCCTGAGCCATGGTTCAACAGAATTAGATGCAACGTTCGAATGCTAAAAGCTGATGGCTAAAGGCAACCTGTTAACCCGTGCTCCCTTTAAATTATGGTTGGACGGGTGAAAATGGAAAAGCTATGATACAAAGCAAATGACAAACGTTATTTATGACGTTTAATCCGTGTTGTCTTATTATACTTTATTCAAGTGATTTTAGGGGTTTTCATGCTGTTTCTTTTAATCGCATGCCATCTTTTGTTTTTGTTGTTTTGGATACGAATCTGGTCAGCGCCAGAACGGGAGTTCTATTTTAATCCCTTCCTCTCCGGAACCATAACCCTCACCGATCGCATCCTTGTATTTCTGCGTCCCGCGCTCTATCTACCGGAACAGGTTGCCTCATTGGTGATCTTGGCTGTCCTTATCCTGTTTAAAACACTGCTTTTCATGCGGCTAAATTTCGACTGGCAAATGACACTGGGCACTTACTTCCGCTTTGCGCCGCACGGTCACGCAGAGCATCTGCTCCCCCTGCTTGTCTTTAGCCTTTTACAAACCCTTCTTTTTCTCGTAAGGCTCTGGACGGTCTATTTCTTGGTTCGCTTGATCACCCCTCAGGTTCATCCCTCACGTGCAACTGAGGCATTCGCCTTCTTCTCGCGTCCCTTTTCAAAACTTCCGTTTATCTTTCAACCCGTCGCACTCTTGGTCCTTCATGGCGTCCTTGCTTTTCTGTTCACGCGTATCGGTGTGCCTCAACTTCAGTCACAGACACCTGATGCGCTGCCAACCTTAGTGCAATCCCCCTTTGTCAGTGGCTCCCTGTTGGCACAAACGCTCAGAATCAGCTGGCTTGCGGCGCTCTCCTTTTCAGATGGACTGATGCTTCTAACCCGATCTCTCTTTGTTCTCATTATTGGCAATTTGATCGCATCGTTACTCCATGCACGTGGCGCACTCATTCTCTGCAGTGAAGGAGCTGATATGCTGATGGGACGCTTTGCTCGACGAGCAACAGGAGGCATGGGCTTTGATTTTACACCGTTGATCTACTTTTTCGTCGTTGACTTCATGTACAACGGCATCTGTCGGGTCCTCTATGAGTTGATCCACTCGCCTCTCCTCTCATAAAGGTTGCATGAGCTGGCTAATCACAACAAAACAGGGCTGTGTGGTAACCATTAAAGCGACACCTCGCGCCGCTAAGTCAGGGCTCGCAGGTGTGGATGCTGAGTGGGTCCGTATCCGCTTGCAGGCCCCACCTGTTGACGGTAAAGCCAACGCGGCCTTAATCAATTTTTTAGCGAAAACTTTTAGCGTACCCAAACGCTCAATTGAAATTCTTTCGGGCGATACGTCACGCCTTAAGCGTGTAAAAATCACCGGCGTAACCGCTGAACAAATCAACGCGGTCTGGAGCTCCTGAGAGCCCCGTCTAAGCGCTGGTCATGCTTTTTTACGGTGTCGGCGTACGATCGGGTTCAGGTTGACGCTCTTTATATGCCAACGGAACGACCAGAACCGAACAGGTCGCTTTGCGTACCACTTTCCCTGTCACATTACCCAACAACCACTGCGTAATGGCTCCACGGCCCTGACGTCCCAGAATGATCAAATCCACTTGTTCCTGTGCTGCATATTCGAGAATCTCCCGTGCAGCCTCTCCAATCCGCATCTCCACCTTGAAATCGACTTTCTCAGGAACACGCGAACGATAGACAGAATCAATTTTATGGTCGATATCCGCACGCGCTTTGGCATCCATGTCGCCAAGTTCGTAAATGTAGCCTTTCCAGAACTGCGCATCTGGCTCGGGAATCACATGCATTAAACAAAGCGTGCACCCCGTGTTTCTCAATGCAGCATCCACCGCATATTCAAACGCGAAATCAGCATTTTTTGAGAAATCCGTACAAAAGAGAATCCGACGATAATGACCCTTCAGTAGATCTGATTCATTCATCATGCGCTCCCTCCTGTTAATTCACAATTTGTGGCAACCAAGTTGCCAAAGCCGGAAACAGCATCAGCAATCCGCACGCCACAATCAACGCAATCAGGAACGGGATTGCCCCGCGAAAAACCGTCTGCAAGGGAATCCCTCGTTCAATACCACTCACAACATACACATTCACCCCCACTGGAGGAGTGATCACCCCCATCTGGGTTATCAAAACAATTAACACGCCAAACCAGATTGGATCATATCCTAAGCCAAGAATGACAGGATAAAAAATCGGGACCGTCAACAAAATCAATGCCAGTGAATCCACAAAACAGCCCACCGCAAGATAAAACGCGATGATCATTAACATGACCAGCCAAGAGGGCAAAGGCAAGCCAGCAAGCCAAGAGGCAAATTCAGTCGGCAATCCTGTGACCGCCAGAAAATGCCCGAACATGGTGGCCCCGGCAACAATGACCAGCACCATACAAGAGGTCCGAATGGTCTCCTGTGCGGCTTGACAGAGCATCTTAAAGGTGCAACGTCCTCCGGCCCAAGCGATCAAAATACTGCCTGCCGCACCGACAGCCGCTCCCTCAGTTGGCGTGAACCACCCTGCAAAAAGTCCACCCATTACAAATGAAAAAAGGAGCACCATCTCAAACACACCCCGCAAGGCACGAAACCGCTGGGCCCATGACGTCCGCACAGCCGCTGGAGCGAGCCGAGGGTTTAACCAACAGCGAATCGAAATGGTTGCACAAAAGAGGGCCGCCACCAGCAAACCGGGAATAATGCCAGCAATAAATAGCTTACCAATCGACTGTTCCGTCAGAATCCCGTAAACAATAAATTGGCATGGCCTCTCCAGCGAACGAGCGGTGTCTTTGACGCATCATCACCCGGGTAATAATTCA
>CAZSUM010000185.1:0-6041 GCA_964610015.1 uncultured Lentisphaeraceae bacterium | reverse complement strand
CCTGGCGGGCTATTCCTTCCTCACCAACGGTAATGCGCAAGGACGCGGCTTGGTAGTAAATGGCAGTCATCCGGTCACCATAACCGGTGGGTCAACAGGTTCTGATTATATGTACGTTTATCATTACGGCAGTGAAAAGTTGTTGTTGGGAGTCACCAACAGCTGGCGTATTTATGTGACATCCGGTCCCGGGTTGATTGAAATCTCTAAGGAACTTTTGAATGCCATTGTTATTGGTGGCGGCACAACACGACTCTCTGCTAACTCTGCTTATAATGGGGGATGCATGCGAATCTTTGGGGATGGTGTTCTTGAAATCGGTGCGGATCTGAATGGCAGCAGTGCCGGTGATTTCTCGCGTTGGATTGGAACGAGTGATAATAATAATATCCAATTTTATGCAGGGGGTGGATTCAGTGCTTACGGGGCCAATCGTACGGTTAATCTGGCTGGAGAATCTCCGAGTCATTCCTATAGTTGGATTACACCGACAGGTTTTCCTCTGATATTCAGTTCGCCTTATGCCGACTCAACACTTGTGTTTGCGAACCCACTTAATATGGCTGATTTCCCGCGTGAGGTACGGGTGAATAACGGCTCTGCCGCAATTGACGCACGTATGACTGGCAAGCTATCCGGTTATGAAACTGCAGGTCTGATCAAGAGTGGCGAGGGCACCTTGGAACTAACAGGGGAGCAAAGCTATATTGGCGACGTCTCTGTGATCGGCGGCGGTTTGCGCTTGGGCGCGGACAACGTCTTTTCCAATGGGAATAATCGTCTGATCCTGAAAGGCACTCTTGATGCAGGAACCTATTCAAACTGCTTTGATACGCTTGAACTGCTGACTGACAGTACTCTTGAGCTGAATAACGGTTCGGCTGCTCTCTCCTTTGCTGACAGTAGTGATACAACATGGACCGGAACTCTCACCCTTAACGGTGACTTGAGTGCAACGACCCTGCGTTTCGGGACCGACAGCAATGGTCTCACTTCTGAGCAACTTGCTTCTATTTCAATCATGGGGTCCTGGGCTAAAATTGATGGGCAAGGCTATCTGTACCCAGCCGTTAAAGGCACGCTGATACTATTTCGGTAACAGCAAGCACTAAAATAACTGTCCCATTGATTTCCTTGAACCGATCAGGTCCAAAGACTTCGCCTCCATTAAAATCGACATCGTCAAAGACAAAATCTCGCCGCGCAGACACCTCTTTGCCCCGAATCAACTCAAGTCGACTCAGGCCGGCACGGGCGCTCTTCTTCCGTAGCACGGCTCTCTCTCCCATGATCCCCGTTTGACAATCACCTAATCATCAGATTATTATCTCTTCATGAATTACTTGGCCATCAAAGACCTTAAAGCGCCCAAACTCGTCAGGGAGACGCTTGCCGCCTATGGCACTGCCCTTGTGACGAACAACGGAAAACCTATGGCCATGCTGGTAGACCTCGCCCAAGGCGAAAACCCCGAGCAGTTGGCAAAGGCCATTGCCATGGCACGCGCACGGCTGGCTCTCTCAGATCTGCGCATGGCCAGTGTACGCAATGGTGCCGCCGCATTAACAATCGACGAGATCAACAGTGAAATTCATTCGGTACGCGCGTCACGAAAAACCCGGCAGTCCCAACCATGAAAGCCGCTGTCTTTGACACGAACGTCATTGTCTCGGGCATCCTGTCACCGGCGGGCACACCTGGACGGCTACTTGATGCCATACTCGATGGGCTATGCCAGCCCGTGATCACCGACAGCATCATGGCCGAATACGAGGAGGTTCTGGGGCGGCCGAAGTTTCAATTTCCTCCAGCCAGAATCCATCTCCTGTTGGACGCCATTCGAGCCTGCGCGCTGACCGCTCCATCCGTTCCGTTTCAGTTCGATATGCCCCTGCCAGACCCCGATGACATCATTTTTCTTGAAGCCGCTACAAGTATAGGCGTTCCGCTTGTCACGGGTAACACCCGGCATTTCCCGCCCAAACTCACGGGGAATACGCCCGTGCTCACCCCTACCGACTTCTTCCAAAGACTCGCACCGAGGAAAGGGGAATAAAAGACCCCTTACACCTGAGCCTTTTCTTTTTTCACCCCATCAACACTGACCGGCCCGAATCAACTCGAGTTGAATCAGGCTGGCACGGGCGCTCTTCTTCCGTAGCACGCGCAGACCGTCAGATATGCCAGGGCGCACGCATCTTCTTGGTGAGCAGCTTGCTGGCCTCGGGATCGCCGACGATCACCTCCCCTGTAGCGTCCCAAGAGAGTTTGCGGCCCACAACCGAGGCAATATAACCGAGATGACCGGGCGTCTGCGAGCGGTGGGCGATCTCGACCGGTGTAAGCGTGCGCTTGCGCGACTTGACGCAATCGAGGAACTCCCGCTGATGTCCCGGGCTCTTGTAGAGCTGAATATCCAGATTGCCATTCTTCTCGCGGTCCTGAATGTCACGTATCCACTGCTTGTCGGAAGCCTCGATCGTGCCGCGCGTCACCCGTACCCAGCCGTTAGGGCCGATCCATTTCGCACCGCTCTGAATCTCATGATACCCGCCAGCGATCACGAGCTCGACATCATTGGGGTATTTGCATTCGATGCGGTACTTGGTGGCGGTGTTCCAGACGTCGTCCTTGGAAGGGAAGTCGGCCGTAGCTGAGACTTCGAGCGGTCCGATGGCGTCGTCCGGTCCGCATCCGTACTTCGGGTTAGCGAGACCCCAGTGCGCGATGTCACAGTGGTGCCCGATCCAGTCCATGAGTTGCCCGCCGCCGGTATTGTAGTTCCATCGCCAGTTCTTGTGGAAGCGGCAGGGATTGAAGGGCAGCACCTGCGCGGGACCGGTCCAAAAATCGTAGTCCACGCCAGCGGGCACCGGCCCGTTCGGCTGATCCTTGCCCGTCTTGCCGAAGTCGCTGTGACCAGATGGCAGACCAACCTCGACGCGCGTCACTTTGCCGACATACCCGTTCTGAACCAGTTCGACGGCCCAACGGAACAAGCCCTGACTGCGCTGCCATGAACCGGTCTGCCAGATGCGGTTGTTCTGCTGAACAGCACGAACCATGGCGATGCCCTCATTCAGCGTGTGCGAAAGGGGCTTCTCGCAAAAGATATCCTTGCCCGCGTTGGCTGCCGCTATCGCAGGAATGGAGTGCCAGTGGTCGGGTGTGCAAATGCAGACGGCGTCAATATCCTTGCGCGCCAGCAGGTCGCGAAAATCCTTGTAGGCTTTGCAGTCTTGGTTCTGGTATTTCGTGTTGGCTTTGCCGACGGCATCCTTGAGATGTCCTTCGTCCACATCGCACATGGCCACCACCCGGCAGTCTTCCTGCGCAAGGAAGGCGTCCAGGTTACTGCCACCCTGCCAGCCGATACCAATGCAGCCAAGCGTGATTTTGGTTGAAGGCGCATCGGCCCCGAACAAGCGGCGAGGAAGAATAAGCGGCGCACTCCCAGAGGCGGCCATAAGTTTCAACATGCTGCGACGGTTGACAAGTGGTGAAGTCGACATAACAAGTATCCCCATTTTAGAATAAGAGCTCCCAACTCTTTTTATTAAAAAATTTATTCCAGTTGCCCGGAGGGGGCAAGTGTTAAATGGATACAATTTTTTTCTTTGTGAAGTGCAACATTTACGGTAGCGCAAAATCTGTCGGCTTCGCGGCCGACTCGCCGCGGTTTCCGTCGGGCTTGATGGGTCCGGGGGCGGTTTGGTAAAGTGTGATCCTATTGTTAAAAGGGGAATAAAATGAAGATTTCGGTTTTTTGGGGGAGCGCGTTACTAGCGCTGGTATTGTCTGTTCCGGCTGCTGCCAAAGTGTCTTTGCCTGATGTAATCAGCGACCACATGATTTTGCAGCGATCCAAGGCCACCTGTGTGTGGGGCGTGTCCGCTCCGGGAGAAGCGGTGACAGTATCCATCGGTGGCGTATCGGCCCAGACGACGGGCGGGACGGACGGCAAATGGCGGGTTGCACTAGACGTCTCGGGTCTGGCGTACAAACCGTTCGACATGTCGGTCCGAGGAGAGAAAAACGAGCGAGTCGTGCGGGACGTGCTGATCGGCGAGGTCTGGGTGGCGGGCGGCCAGTCGAACATGCAAATGCCGTTCGCGAGTGAGGAGCCATCTTTTAAAGTTTGCGGCCGCGTGTTAGGATGCGATGCTCTTTTTCAAAAGGCAATCGGAAAGCCGATTCGCGTGTTTCGGCAGCGCATGAGGTGGTCGGAGAAGCCGGACGACACCTGTGACGGGAAGTGGGAGACGTCGACGCCGGAGGCGCTACCGACGTTCTCGGCTATCGCCTTCACGTTCGCCTACGAACTCAATTGCGCACTGGGCGTTCCGGTGGGATATGTGGATACGTCGATCGGCGGTACACCCGTCGTGTTCTGGACGCCCGCAGAGGCGGCGCAAAAAGCTCCTGAAGACGGGAAGGTGCTGGAAGAGGAACTGCGGAATGTGGGACTGGAGGCAACGTTCAGAGCGTGGCTCGTAAAGACAAAAAGTCTGCCGCCCGATCTTCCGAACGAGGCCGCCTTTGAGACTTTTGTGCGAGACGAAAAAGGCTGGGAGTCAGTCAACCAGCCGGGCAACGTGCCGAGGGGCGTCACATGGTTTCGGCGCACAGTCACCGTGCCCGAAATGATGTGTAAAAATCGCTTCCAGCTAAAAGGATGCGACGCGAAGAACCTCCAGATCCAGTATTACTATGCGGGGAAGATTGCGGAGCGTTGGTCGGACCTGCACACCTGTCTCAGCACGGTGCCGCTGTCACCTTCGTTCAAGGAAAACTCCTTTCCCGATAGGCCAGTGGTCTTTCACATGCGCGTGTTCTCTCCCACAGAGGAGGGCGCGATTCTGCCCGGGAAGCTCCGGTTTGATCTGTGGGATGGACACGAGACAGTGCCGCTGGATGGCGGATGGGAGCTGAAGACGGAAACCCGTTTTCCACCAATTGACGCGACTGCGGGTGTGCCACCACCCTTCGTTAGTGTCCGTCGTAGCGGACGGTTTGCGCTGGGCTACAACGGCATGGTGCATCCGTTCTGCAACGGAACGTTTCGCGGTTTCATTTGGTATCAAGGGCACGACGACCTTTACGCGTATGCGAAATACGAGCAGCGCATGACAACACTGATCCAAGCTTGGCGACAGATGTTTGGGAACCCAGAGCTGCCGTTTTATCTGTGCCAGACCTCCGGATACGGCGGGGTGCCGTCTGATCCATCGCAGGACTCGAACAAAGCTCATTTGCGAGCGCTCCAATGGAAACTCGGACAGACCATACCGTTGTGTGGAACGGTTGTCTCGATGGACCACGGAGAAGAGGCCGTTCATGCGCGGGACAAGATCCCAGTCGGGGAGCGTCTGGCCCGGTTGGCGCTGGCGAAAACCTACGGCAAAAAGATCGAATGGTCGGGGCCCTCGTTTAAATCCTGCTGCGTGCGGGACGGAAAGATCGTGGTATCCTTTGACAGCGTCGGCGGAGGGTTGCGGGCGAAGGCAGTGCGCACGTCGTACTCCGTAGGCCCCGACGCACCCGATCGGCCCTATCCGCGCACAAGCCCATCGGAGAGCCAGCTGGAAGGCTTTTCAATCCGCGGGACTGACGGCAAGTGGCAGTGGGCCTTTGCGGCTATCGAGGGCGACACGGTTGTGGTATCGCATCCGGCTGTGCCACAGCCAACCGCCATCCGGTATGCATGGGGCAACCTGTTTTTCGGAAATCTTTACAACGCGGCCGATCTGCCAGCTGTGTCATTTGAGGCGGCTGTGCCCTGACGATTTGGAAGAGCGCGACGGACGGAAGCTGGACGGACGCCGCAATGTGGACGGCGGGTGTGCCGGATCAGAACGCGGCCTTTCTGACGAACACGACGGGATCGTACGTGGTGAGTGTGGATGCGACGCCGCCGATCTTTGAGGATTTGTCGCTGAAAAACGACGGTACCCATCTGACGACCCTCAACATCAACGCGCCAGTGGTAACCTCCAACAGCATCGTTCAGATTGTGGGCGCAACGCTGAAGATCAACGCGG
>CAZSUM010000184.1:717-6052 GCA_964610015.1 uncultured Lentisphaeraceae bacterium | reverse complement strand
CATCTTCGCGGGCAAGGCGGCGGTGCGGGGGCGAGAGAAGTCACCGAACTCCGACAACAAGCGTCCGCCCCAACGAGAGGAACCGCAAGATCGGAACGAGACCTTGAACACCGAACAGGTCAACCAGGTCAAACAGATCCTCTCCCACTATGACGCCGCTTCGCTCACCGCGGAAAAGGCACGTTTGATCCATGATGCCTTCCGCGAGGCTGGTTTACGCGGTGGGCCAGCAATGGCTGATACGATCAAGGCGGCGGGGTTCGATCCTGACAAACTGCGCGACTTGGCCCCACCACCGGATGCGCCATCAGACGCGCAGCGGCAGGGCGATAAGAGCGAACCACAGGGAGAACATAGCAAAAACCAGAACCGCCGCTACTCAGTCGAACAGGCCATCAGTGACAGAGCTCAACTGCACACGATTGCGTTCGACGGCCTAGCCTTTCTGACCGGCGATCTGGGAGGCAACACCTTCCTGCCACCGGGAAAGGTGGCGGATTTCTGCGGTTTCCAATACATGCGCGATGTGGATGAAAATGAGCTTGGACACAATACTTCATTTGTACCACGGGTGGCGGACAACATCCTCTTTATATTAAGCGATGATCAGAAAACAGAGCTTATCGCTCTGGCCAAAGAGCAGGAGCAGATACTGACTGAGTTCGCCCACAAACGATTCCCGCTTGTGAAAGCCTTCTGCCGACAGCTGGAAGGCACTATTCCCGAAGGCAGCACCGGCCTCAATCGCGAAGCGGTGATGCACTATGCAGCAGAAATATATGCCATCGACGGCCTCCTCAGTTATCGGCGTGCAGAGGTCCTGGGTGGCATCATTCGCGCGCTGACCGACCAACAGAAGACGTATCTGTCCAAGATGGTCTTCCGTAACTCCGCAACTTGGCCAGAACTAGAAGGTCAGGTTGACAAGCAAAGCCTGTCGCATACCGCCCACGTCGCGGTCATGACATACGCCAGCGAAATGTATAGCTGGTATGCCGGAAACGTAGACGCTGATGTTTATTTCTGTCCGAACGTCACGCGACGTACTTTGGGTCTTTCTTCATGAAGGACATTCCTGCCATGGGAGACAACAACTACTCAATCAGCACATCGCTGACTGGCGACAGTGGCGAGGGGTTTCTCGCTACCCTGACAGAGCCGCAACGTAAGCTTGTGACGGGACTGGTGGATCAGCAACGTCAGGACCTAACGGAAATCGTCAAAACCCGCCGCGCTATTGCAACCGAACTGCGCAGATTTATGAAGGAGTCTGTCGTGGCTAAGGATAAGGTCATGACGCTCTCAAAACGCTACGGCGAACTCGACGGTGAGATTGCATACTTTTATGCCACCACCTTTGCAAAAGTAGCGAAGACGTTGACCCCCGACCAGAAGAAAAAACTTTTGAAACTACGGAACTTGGCTGACAAGTTTACGTGCAAAGGCGCATTCCTTTTTTCAGAGGCTATTGCCATGCCTCAGATTCCCAATACGGATTTTCTGTTTGTCGCTCCGACGGCATCAAAATCCGCGTCCAATTTAGCAACAGAACTTCCAGTCTTGAATAAAACAACCTCGTTCTCACTGATCAGTTCAGCAGTGAAGGATGGAGGAATGCTGCCAGTAGAATTCACGGGTGACGGAGAAAGCGCCACGTTGCCGCTCGAATGGAGCGGTGCCCCGGAGGGAACCAAAAGCTATGCATTGATTATGCATCATATTGCGCCGGATATGACCAAGTGGTACTGGACACTCTACAACATCCCTGTGGAAACCAACAGCCTGCCAAAGAATGTGAAAGGAGTGGGCATCCTAGGAAACAACAGTGTCAATAGCAAAACCGAGTACGCACCTCCACACTCCAAGGGACCGGGGGCTAAGAAGTACATCCTGACGCTCTATGCGCTATCGGCTCCTTTGCAACTCAAGGTCCCTCAATCACAGGTCAACCGTGAACTTCTCCTCTCTGCAATGAAAGACAAAATACTCGGCACCGCGGAGTTGTCAGTAGTGTATACGCGCTCTGGTAATAGCTAATGCAGCGAAGCCGCAACCAACCTGTCACGCCGGAGTCTTGACAAAGGAATCATTCATGAAATCGTTAAAATATACACTCAACCGCAGAAATTTTATTGCTCTTGCTGGCAGCTCATGCGCTGTTGTCAGCGCAACGGCAATCGCAAAATCAAACTTATCCGAGAGTTCGGCCCGTCCCTCAGGTCCTCCTCCAGGCAGATCTGCACCTGCAACCAAGAAAAAGGCCCAACTCAAAGAGGGCACGATGACTCAGCTGACGACCGATGTGCTGGTGGTTGGTGGTGGCATGGCCGGTATTTTCGCGGCGGTCAAGGCGTACGACAACGGCGCCAAGGTGTTGTTGGTCGACAAAGGCGCGGTCGGAAAATCCGGCCAGACTCCGTTCGCCCGAGGTATTTTCCGGTATAAAGAAGGCGAAGCCTGCTTGAGTAAGGCGGAGTATCTGAAGGGAACCGCTGAAGCGGCGGAATATATGAACAACCCAGTCTATACCAAACTGTTACTCGATCATTCTGCGGAATGTGTCGACGAACTCGAAAGCTGGGGATTCTTTAAAGAGGCCTTGTATGCTAAGGCATTGAACAAACCGCTGCGGGATCGGAAGATCCCTATCGTTGAGCGTGTGACGTTGACAAATCTGCTTAAAGATGGCGACCGTGTGGTCGGCGCAATGGGCATCTCTATCGACAAAAACGAATCGCTGGTGATCCACGCTAAGAGTGTGATTCTCTGCACCGGTGCCAGCGGATTCAAGCCTTCCGGCTGGCAGATTGGATCGCTCACCAGCGACGGTGACGCCATGGCCTATCGCGTTGGCGCCGAAATTACCGGCAAAGAGTGGGTCGACGGACACTCCAGAACGAATCCCGGATTGGGGTCACTGGGCGGCATTCTTTCGGTTGACAGTAAACAAATCGTTGGACAGCTCGGTATCGAAGAAAACGTTGAAGTCAGTAAAAACGGTCCACCGTCCGGCGGAATGATGGGACCACCCGGTGGCGGCGGGGGTCCGGGAGAATCCTCTTCGGAGAGGGGTGAACATCGCGCCCCTCCGCCCGGCGGAGATCGTATGGCGGGTGGTCCTGGCGGACCTCACGGCGGGGGCGGTGGCCCTCCTGGTGGTGGCGGCCATCCTGGCGGAAAAGGCGGTGGCATTATGCCGATTGCGATGGGTGGAGCCTCGGCAGGCATGTCCAACCACAAAGCCGAGGGCTTATTCCCACAGGATGACAAATGCTCATCGAATGTTCCGGGGCTTTATGCGGCGGGCGATGCGCTCGGCTCGATGCAGGATGGAGGAATCTATACTCAAGGCGGTTCTGCATTGGCTGGTTCAGCAGTGCAGGGCGCTATTGCTGGTAAAACAGCGGCTGAATTCAGTAAAAGCGTTTCAATAGTGAAGACGGCGGAAAGTGAACTGAAAAAGATCAACACCGAAATTTATGCACCGCTACTGCGCACGCGCGGCTTTTCTCCGCAATGGGTCACGCAGACGCTACAGGGTGTCATGATTCCCAACTTCATTCTCTATGTTAAAAGTGAGGAGCGATTGTTGGCAGCGCTCACATATATCGAATATCTGCGTGACCACCAGGTGCCGCTACTCATGGCCGATGATCTGCATGAACTGCGGCAATGCCACGAGACCGCCAACATGGTGCTCAACGCCGAGATGAAACTGCGTGCTTCATTAATGCGCAAGGAAAGTCGCGGCAGTCACTACCGCGAGGACTACCCCAAGCGCAATGACAGCGACTGGCTCTGCTGGATCAAAATCCGGCAGTCCGTCAATGGCAGCATGGAGATGATCAAGCATGAAATCAGTGTTTAATGAAAAACACAATGATCAAACAGACGGCAAGTTGTTTCTGCGCTCTAACAAATTTCCCTATTGCGTCACCGACAAATAGAGCCTATTTTTAAATATGTCAAAAGTTTAATAATTTTTCGCTGGGTCTTGTCATTTTTATCTGTTGAAATATAACCGAATAAGCACAATAAATTAAACAGAAGTAAATACTTATCATGAAGAAAATCATCACAGTAACTCTTGTTTCGCTGGTCTCAACACTGCTGTTCTCTCAGGAGGCGATTACCGATACGGAGGTGATCCATGCCTCGGACACGTTGTTGAAGACCCAGAATGACCCCAAGGCTTGGCAGTCCTTCCAAGAGATCATCCGCTCGGAAACCTATGCTCCCGATATCCGTAGCCGCGTGATGCTCTTGTACGCAGTCAACAACCTGCTTCATATGAACACCAATCTGTTTGCCTCAGCCTTGCAAACGTTGCGGACGCGTTATCCGAAAGAAGGCCCGGCATTGGCAGACCGTCTAACGCCCGCTGACTGGCTTGCACCGTGTCCAGACTGCGGAGGCACGGGAATGAAACAAGCCGTCATTCCAACGGCACAGGGCGACACCGCCCGCTGCTTAAATTGCGTCGGAACCGGAAAAATTTTCCGGTTAAGTCCGCGCGTCAAAGAGCAAGTCGACATCGTGCTGAACGAAATCAAGGACCTCGCAACCGAAAATATCCAGTTCTTGGCAGCGTCGAAAAAAGCCTTGGCAGAAAACAACCCGCAGCGGTGCATCACGGCGCTACAGGAACTGGTGAGCAAATACGACCACCGGACAGACTTGGCTGAGGTGAAACAGACGTTGGCCAAACTGGAAGCCGAGGTTGCAGAAAAAGAGGCTGTCGCCCGCAAAAAAGAAGCGGAACGGGCGCTGCGCGATCAAGAAGAGAAGGACTATCAAGCTATCTGTTCGGCTCTAGAAACCCTCCCCGCCTCCGGCATAGCCGTCATGACGCGAGAGATTGACAGCTTTATTAAAAAGTATCCGATGTCCTCCAACCGTCTGGAACTGGAAATCAGCAAAGCCAAACTGGAGCGACGTAAAAAAATCAACGACTACGTTTGGACGGGGTTTTGCGTTTGCGCAGGGTTGGTTTTCGTTTCGTTCTGGATCTCCTTTATCAGAGGGCTGTTGACACAAAAAAAGAAAGTACCAGGGCCCCTTCCTGTTCCCGGCTTAACCCAGGTGAGCGAGGAATCCGACCCTTTGGCCGGCAGCTTTACCGACAGCGATCCGCTCTAAACACACGACCCCACATCCGGAAGCGAATGCCCTATGACATCCTTTCCTATTCTCCTACAACAAGCCTTAGCGCTGAACGCCTCAGACCTCTTTATCACGGCCACCAAGCCACCTAGCTTTCGCGTCAAGGGACAGGTCACGCTTGTTGAGGATCCAACCCCCATTACAGAAGAGGAGGTTTCCGCCTTCCGCCGCT
>CAZSUM010000184.1:0-707 GCA_964610015.1 uncultured Lentisphaeraceae bacterium | reverse complement strand
TTCTCGGCGAAAACAACGAAGCCACCTATCAGCACAAAGGCACGCATGACATCTCTTTCATGCTGTCGCAAACCGAGCGTTTCCGCCTAAATTTTTTCGCCACGTTGCAGGGCTCCGCGTTTGTCGCACGTCCACTGCGTATGGGAGGCCAGCTTGATGCAACGGCGCTGAACCTGCCCCCGGTCTTGTTGGATCTCTGCAATCACAACCGAGGACTGATTTTGGTTGTCGGTTCAACGGGCTGTGGGAAGTCCACCACGCTGGCCACCATGGTAAATCATATCAACCGGACGGCAAGCAAACACATCCTAACGCTGGAGGACCCCGTCGAGTTTGTCCACGCCGATATTCAATCGCTGATTTCCCAGCGTGAGATCAATGTGCATGCAGAAAACTTTGTCGACGCGTTGCGAAGCGGGCTGCGAGAGAATCCGGATGTCATTGTCATTGGGGAAATGCGCGACACGGAAACCATGCAGGTCGCCGTTAACGCTGCACTCACCGGGCATTTGGTTATTGCGACTGTCCATACCTCGAATGCAATCCAGACAATCGAGCGGACCATCACCATGTTCCCGTCCGACATGCGCAGTCAGGTTGCAACAGACTTGTCTCTGGCGCTACTGGGAGTTGTGGCGCAGCGTCTACTGCCGTCGGCGAAAACGGTCGACATGGTGCCAGCCGTTGAGGTGCTACTGACCTCATCG
>CAZSUM010000183.1:0-6117 GCA_964610015.1 uncultured Lentisphaeraceae bacterium | reverse complement strand
ATTCTGCCGGTGCGGGGTCGCACACGGCACTACCGACAAACCCGCAATTCTGCCGATGCGGGGTCGCAACGGCACTACCGACAAACCCGCAATTCTGCCGGTGCGGAGTCGCAACGGCACTACCGACACATTCAACGTTGAGCGGGCGGCGTTCTTCTCCCGCCTTTTTCCATGTGAGCTACCAGCCTGGCTCGGCGCAGCCAGCCCGCTTCACGCCGCACAGACTACCCTCCATGAACGGACCGATCTCGGCAAGACTGCGCAGGGCCGACTCGCGGTTCTCGTAGAACCGATTCCTTGTGACTTTTGACGGTTTCATGTCAACAAGGCACTATACTAAGTGATGAATGGCAACAAAAAAAACGTGTCCGAAGCGAATAATTTCAGACACGGCCCCAGTTTTGGACAATCACCTTGAGGCAAAAGAGGTTACGGAGGATCAGCCAACCCGAAAATATGTAATTCGGAATCGCCGCGACGGGCACAATGAAAGACTACTCGCATCCCGCAGCACACTTCAACTCTTGGATCGTGTAGCTCCGTAACGCACCGTGAACAAGATCTGCAAAACGATGTGACGCGCCTTGTGCAACAACCTCTTCCCACGCAAGAGGGGCCTCCTCGAGTGAAACATTTCCAAAAAGGCTTTGCTCGCAAACGGCTGCATGTAAGGCAGGCGTTACCGCCCAGTTAGCGGCATGCAAATCAATTTGCTTTGATTCACAAACACCTGAAAGCCATCGGGCACAGATGAGAACCTGCTCAGCTCGCAGACCGACCAGCGACTTGCCCAAGAGATATGCCATAACCGCCGACCCTTCATCAGGGTTAGACGCACCATAAAAAGAATGCGCCCCTCCCTGTGTTTCGCCAAACCCACAGACATCCGCAGCCAGCACAGCATGCCCCTCGCGAAGTAGCGCGCCAATTTTTGCAGATGCATTGGTCTTGCCGTACCCGTCAACGATCAATGCAGGTGCGCCTGTCATGTGAGCAGGCATCAGTAGCACTGCGGCAATGGGGGGTTGCCCCTTTTCTACCAACGCCACCCGTCGAAGGGTCACCCCCTCACCTCGGGGTTCCCCTTGATCCACGGTTACAGGTACGGGCAGATCAGTAAGTGAACGAATGCCCGCACACTGCATAACCTGTTTGCGCAAAGCTGATTGATCCCCCCGCACGCGAGAAGTCGCCAACAACGCAGCCTCGTCTCGCATGATGTCATAAACCGAACGCGCACCCTCAATTTTCATAACTTGCCCGACAGGAGTGACCTGCGCAGCCTGCAACTCGAGTCCCATTTCACTCTCAGGTGGAATCGTCAGCGCTTCGCGACTATCAGTCAGCCATTGACGCATCCATTCGACAGCCCCGCGTCTGAGTGGCTCCGCCCATCCATGTTTGCCTTCGTTTTCAATCAGACTGATGCGCTCCGCCACATTCAACCGCGCATACACGGCCTTGACCTCTGCAAAGGTCTGACGTGTCCCTTCAATTGGAAAAAAGTCCTTTGTCTCCGCACAAATCCGTGTCGGTTGAGTTGCACGTAACAGCAACCAGCCGGAATGCTCCAACCCAAACGTCATCTGACCAAAAAGATTCTGTTCCGCATCCTGTGGTCCGATGGCGAGGCAAACATGTTGTAACGAAGAGATAAAGCAACTAGGTGAAGACGCGACAACTCGTTCGTCCAAGGCAGAAATTAAGGTTGTTAATGTGCCCCCTCCGCTATTCCCCATACACCCCATGCGCGAAGCATCAATGTCAGGACGCGAAGCCAGATAATCAAGCGCACGCATGCCATCCCAGATACGAAAAGTCGCGGTATTCCATCCGAGTAAGGTCGCACTGTACCCTGTAACATTATGTCCATGAACACTGATCTTCCCACTACCTTGATGCCGCTCACCCTGATCAATGGGATCAAAGATCAGGGCCGCAATTCCATTGACCGCTGCCAGCAACGCACCTCGCTGATAGCCAGGCAGTGCCTTTCCTTCAGCACTATGCCCACAGGGAATAATTACGCCGGGATAAGGAGCTTTGTAACGTGCCGGATCAGGCAGAAACAGCAGCGCTGTCACATAAAAGCGTGGCCGACTCTCGAAAATGATCTTTTCAATGCTATATCCATTTCTTGCGATGGTTCCTAAAATACGCGCATGCATCGCCGTGCGCTGTGGAAAACCGCCCACTGCATTTATGACCGAAGTGCGTACACGCTGTTGCCAAACCTGCAACGCCTCCGTGCTCTGAATACCCTCCTGCTCCGTACGAATTGCTTGCCCCGCCAACTCCATCTGTGCCAGCAACACATGGTACAGCATTAAATCAGGTTGCCCCTGACACAGCGTAGAATCGAGAACAGGGCGTTGCAGTTCAGCGGTAATCAGGGCGTCAGCTCCCCCTTCGCCAAAGCCGTATCCACAAATCAATCCCACAACAACCATCACTGTCCACTGATGTCTCATAACTCTCCTTGCTGCGCCTGTTGTAACGAAAAAGACCAAAACAAAAAAACCGCTCATCTGTGATGTGTATCCTAGTTTAGCTGACGCTCAACGACAACCCCTTTAATCAATCACAATCAATCATTATTGATCACGTATAGTCATTTTCGATCAAGTTTGCGCTTGCTTCTCAACGCTGAATGCAGTAAATAGCTCCCCGTTTTAAGACGTTTAAGAGCTATGACTGGAGATAACACATGAATTATGCTTACTTGCATCCACGCGATGAACTCGCATTGACACTGTCACGTATTTACAACTACAGAATGACAACCACGTCTGGAGGGAACCTCTCGGTAATCGACGAGAATGGTGATATTTGGATTACCCCCTCCCGCATTGACAAAGGCACCTTGACCCCCAAAGACATTGTTTGTGTGAAACGAGATGGGACCGTTGTGGGTCTACACAAACCCTCTTCCGAGTATCCTTTTCATCGTGCGATCTATGAAGCACGTCCTGACATTCGTGCGGTTGTACACGCACATCCAACGGCACTCGTGGCCTTTTCAATCTGTAAAAAAGTTCCTGACACCAAGTTGATTCCACAAACCTATCGTTGGAACGGCCAAGTCGGCTTCGCAGAATATGGTGTACCTGGCAGCGAAGACCTCGGGCGCAAGATTGCCGAGTCATTTGCCGCAGGTTTTAGCAGTGTCGTGATGGAGAGTCACGGAGTTTGTTGTGGAGGGAAAAACTTACAGGACGCATTTCAGCGGTTCGAGACCTTAGAGCTCTGTTGCAACATCGAAATTAAAGCCTCCCGTCTTGGGAAGCCAAAATTTCTTACCGCACAGCAGTTGCAAATCGAAGCCAATTCTGACGTATTAATGGCTTCTTTCCAATACGATTCTGACATGATGTCGATTCGTGAAAAGGAACTCCGCAATACAATATGCGATTTCGTCGAGCGTGGCTATCGTCAACGCTTGCTCACCGGGTCTACGGGAAGCTTTTCCACGCGCATTGATGACAACTCTTTTTTAATTACACCTCGTCCGCTGGATCGGTTCAATGTGCTTCCTGAAGAAATTGTCATGATTCGCAAAGGCAAAAAGGAAGTCGGCAAAAATCCAAGTCATGCGGTGCTGGCGCATCAAGCCATTTACCAAGCACACCCTGACGTAAACGCCGTGATTAATGCCTGTCCGCTCAACACCATGGCTTTTAGCGTATGCCACCAGACGATCGACACCCGCACGTTGCCGGAGTGCTATATTTTCCTTCGCGAAGTTGGCCTGCTCCCCTTTGAAACAACCTTCAACGATTATGCAACCATGACCGCTCAACTCTCTCTGAGAAACCCAGCAGCCGTGCTAGCTAACAATGGTGTCATGGTGGTTGGAAGCGACTTACTCTCAGCTTTTGACCAGCTGGAAGTGTTGGAGTGTTCCGCTGAAGCCATCCTTGACAGCTCGGCAATCGGGGGCCATATCCCGATGAGTCAGCAAGTCATTGACGACATCTGTGAGGCCTTTAACCTACCTAAATAATGCTACTGTTTCTCGAAAGGCCTGAGCTAAACATCATCCTGTAAAGCCAGGCCTGCGAGCATTGCTCTTTTTGCGGGGAGACGATTGAAACCAAGTGTGGACATCGTCCTCCAATCCTTGGCCAAGCATGTAGTTGTATAGCGCCAAACGCAAGCCTGCCCCCAAACGAGCAAGATCAGGCGCACCGAGCTCTTCGTACGCCAGTTCATTGCAGGCAAAGCGTCGAGCAGGCGCTGACACCTCGCACACGCGCAAGTTGAAACGCTCTGGCTGACACGCGATGGGACTATGCACCGTGAGGGCAAAGCGATGCCAATAAGCAGACTGTATCACCCCTGCTGCAAAACAATCTCGAACATAGGCCAGAGCCCCAAGCGTCTCTTCCTCTGTCTGGGTCGGAAAACCATACATCAGATAGGCATGCACCAAGATGCCCACATCGCTGAAAGCCTGCAAAACACGTTTTGCATGAGCCAACGTAATACCTTTGTTCATCAGTTTCAGCAATCGATCATTTGCGCACTCAAGTCCACCCGTCACCGCCACGCATCCTGCAGTAGCCATGCGCTGCACTAATTCGGGTGTAAAGGCTTTATCAAATCGAATATTACCCCACCAGGTGAGAGTGACCTTGCGCGAGATCAACTCATCACACAAAGCGCGAACCAACGCAGGCGAGATCGCTTCATCCGTAAAGTGAAATCCCGATTGTCCGGTTTCCTCTTTTAGGCGCACCAAATGATCAACCAATTCCGACACTCTGGGTGGCTGATAGCGTCGAATATAGTCCAAGGTAACATCGCAAAACGCACATTTACCCCAATAACATCCATTGGCAAGTTGTACTTTAAGCCAGCGTCCGTCTGACCAAAGCCGATGCATGGGGTTAGCCATTTCAAGAAGATCGATATAGCGCGTCAAATCCACCCCCTTATAGTCTGGCATCGGTGGTAGAAGCACCTCGGTTGAGCTAGTTCTTCCTTCCTGAAGAACGACCTCAGGTAACGCATGAACGGTTGCCAGACGCGTCGAGGGGCCTTTCCCGAGAATACCCAGCCAGGGGGCACACCCCTCATCAAAGCAGAGTGCATCGATCCACTTGAACACGCGTACATCTGAAAGCTGACGGAGCTCGGTATTAACATACCCGCCACCGAAAACAATGCGCGTATCCGGTGCCAGACGGCGCGCAACCGAAGCAATTCGAAAGGCTCCATAGACAGTTCCGGGAAAAGGAAGGGTTAACCCCAGAATCTCCGGCTGATGCTTGCAAATCACGGCTGCGGCCAAATCATCAATCAGACCATCCACAAACGTGGGCGCTCGATCTAGGCGCTGCATCAAAAAATCAAAGGTCGGAGCACTAAGCGCCAAATGTTCCGCATAGCGTGCAAATCCGAAATCAGGGTCTACGCCTTCGCGAATCACATCTGCCAGATCATCCAAATATAGCGAGGCCAGATACTTTGCACGATCATTGACGCTGAGTGAACCAAAAAGCTCAAACAGATACTCTTCTGATTCATCCCAATCTCCTGTGGCGGATAACGCTTTGAAATGCGCGCCCTCAGGCAGATAATCTCGCCGGGCAATCAACCAGCCCGTCGCAAGATTTTTTCCCTGCAAAAAAGCAATTACCGCCTCAATACTGTTTATGTACTGATCGCAGTTTTCCAAGAAGAATCGTACCGCAGGTGACACCTGTTGCGCCGCCCGACACGCTTCAGCAACCTTTTCCAGTCCCGCTTGAGAGAAGAGGCGCAACGCCAACGCTAACGACAGATCTTCTTGAACCACATCCTGTCCCTGTCCACGCAGAAACCCAGTTAAGACCGGCATAGCCGGATAAGGCGTATTGAGTTGCACCAGCGGCGGTGTGACCAGAAGAATCTTCATCGCGCGATTATGGCATAAGGCGCCTTACGGAGACAAGCTGGAGTACCCGCACTGAAACGACGCCCCTTGCTCCAACCGCTTAATACCGTTTGCCTTTGAAAAAGAAAAAACAGTTGCTGAATCTATTTTTGATTCTTACAACGGTTTTTTTGGCTCTAAAAAGATGGCGCGCCCACGGAGAGTCGAACTCCGCTTCCAAGGATGAAAACCTTGTGTCC
>CAZSUM010000182.1:2152-6199 GCA_964610015.1 uncultured Lentisphaeraceae bacterium | reverse complement strand
ACAGTATACTTTTAGAAATACCATTTTTTTTGACAGGGAGTGATCACTATGCCAGTTTCCGTTGGATTTATCAGCTTGGGGTGCGCGAAAAATTTGGTTGATTCGCAAATCATGGCTGGATTTCTTAAACAAGGCCAGATTCAGTTGGCATCTTCCCCTGAAACGGCAGATATCATTCTGGTCAATACCTGTGCGTTTATTGACATTGCTCGTGAAGAGGCTGCCGAAGCGATTTTGAGTGCCTGCGCGCACAAAGCGCAGGGGGGCTGTCGTGCGGTCGTCGTAACAGGGTGTCTTGTGCAAAGATATCGCGATCAGCTTGAATCGGTTTTCCCCGATGTGGATGCGTTTATCGGGGTCGATGAATTAGAGCGGATTGGCGAGGTGGTCCATCAAGTCGCAGAGGGAAAACAGTGTGGCGTCTTGGTTGCGGCAGGTCAGCCGGTCAAGCTCTACAACCCCGCTTATCCAACCTTGCTTTTTACGGGTGGACCTTTTGCCTATCTCAAGATTGCCGAAGGGTGCGATCATCGTTGTGCCTATTGTGCGATTCCCAACATTCGCGGCTCATTTCGTTCGCGTGCGGCAGATGACTTGTTGTTAGAGGCGGAAACAATGGTGCGGGCTGGGGTTCGGGAAATTAATCTGATCTCGCAAGATTCACTGCTCTATGGCGCAGATCAGGCGGGAAAGCCCTCTATTGCAGCGTTGCTGCGGCGCATCGACACGATTGAGGGAGATTTTCTTTTCCGTGTGCTCTACGGCTATCCTGCAGGGGTAACAGACGAAGTGCTAGAGGTGCTCAACACGGCAAAGCATCTTTGCAAGTATTTGGATCTTCCGATTCAGCATAGTCATCCCGACATATTGCGGGCCATGCATCGCGGACCCGCTGTCGCGGCTATTGAAGACTTGGCTCCGAGACTGCGTCGTGCCGTGCCGGGAGTGGTGCTGCGGACGACGTGTTTGGTTGGGTTTCCGGGTGAGACGGAGGAACATTTTCAACATTTACTGGAGTATGTCAAAGCCGCAGCGTTCGATCATCTGGGGGTTTTTGCATTTTCACCTGAAGAGGAAACGCCCGCCTTTGACTTGCCGAATACTCCTGATCCTGAAAAAGCGCAGGAACGTTGCGAACAACTCATGGCGGTGCAAAAACGAATCGTGGCGCAACGTGTCAAGGCGCTTAAGGGAACAGAGGATCGTGTTTTGTTGCTCCGTCATGAACGGCGGGGATGGATTGGACGCCTCCCGCGACAGGCTCCGAGTGTCGATGGCGAAACCCGCGTGCGCGGCGTTCCGTCTGGCGCGTTGCCGGGTCAATTTCTGCCAGTGACGATTACGGGGGCTAAAGGATATGACTTGGAAGCACAGGTCCGATAATGGAAACAACCTCGTTTATTCAGGATTTGGCGCTGATTCTCGTTGCTGTTGGGCTGGTCTCGGCACTCTTTCGGCATTTGGGCTGGCCCAAGGTGATCGGGTATATCCTTGCTGGGACATTGATCGGTAAATATACCTTAGGCGGTTCTCTGGTGATCAATGAGAACAGCATTAAGGTGCTGGGGCAGATCGGCGTTATCTTTTTGATGTTCACCCTAGGCTTGGAGTTCAGCCTGCGGAAATTGAAGCGAGTTGGGCATGTCATTTTCCCAACAGCCTTGCTCGACCTTGTTGTGATGGTTTGGGTTGGACATTTTGTGGGATCGCGCCTCTTGGGCTGGGGATCCATACAGAGTCTTTTTCTGGGGGTAGCCATCAGCGATTCCGCTACCACGCTGCTGGCCAAGACCATCAGCGATATGGGGTGGGGGTCTAGACGATTCACGCGCTATATTTTCGGTGTTACAATCGCTGAGGATATTTTTTGTATTGGGTTTCTAGCCTTGTTGACGGGGCTGGTTCGATCCGGGTCTGTGGATATTCGTGCCATGTTAACCAGCTTGGGTGGACTCCTGCTTTTCCTTACAGGGGTTACGGTCTTTGGACTTTTGCTCATACCGCGTGTGATGAATCGGGTGGCACGTTTGAAAGATGATGAGTCGTTACTGTTGACCATGCTGGGCTTCTGTTTTTTGGTTTCCTTCATTGCTGCCAAACTTGATTTTAGTTTGGCGTTGGGTGCATTTTTGGTCGGTGTCATGGGAGCTGAATCTGATCCTGTGAAACGGATCTATCAGCAATGCGTTCCCCTTCGGACGATGTTTAGTGCAATCTTCTTTGTGACCATTGGTTTGTTGGTTGATCCCCTTCAAATGGTGATACACGCGCCTGTGATTTTGGGGTTAACCCTCGTTGTCATTATCGGTAAGAGTCTGAACTGCACGGTGGGTGCGTTGTTGACAGGCCTTGACCTTAAGAATGCATTACAAACAGGTATCGGACTGGCGCAAATTGGCGAGTTTGCTTATTTAGTGGCATTGATTGGCCTAACGATGAAGGCGGTTGATAGCTCGATGTATCAGATCGCGGTGGGGGTTTCAGTGTTGACGACGCTCAGTAACCCGTTTCTGCTTCGGGCTTCAGAGCCGTTCTCGAATTGGGTGGAACGCCAGCTTCCCGAACGTTGGATGGCGGTGCTTGAAACCTACGCCAACTGGACAAATCGCTTTCGTCACAGTGGCGCAAGTCGCGCAACAACTCACGCCATTCGCTTTAATCTGGTGCTGACAATCTTGCAGCTCTCTCTTGTGGCGATCATTTTTATAGTTTCGGATATGTTGTCGCGTCTGGACTATACGTTGTTTTCCCCAGTGATTGAAACCTACAAGCGCACCTTACTCTGGGCCGCAGCCAGTTTGTTGACTGTTCCCAATGCGATCATTCTTTTCTTTCGGGCGCGTGCATTGGGTGGATCAATTGCCGATGTTCTGATTCCAACAAAGGTCGCTCATACACTTTGGGCCATCGCCTTTAAACGGTTTACGCGTTTGTTGACTGCGGTTGGGGCGCTTGTGCTGATGTTTCTTGAGAGCGTACTGCTAAGCGGTACGATTATGCCGGAACAGATCTGGGCACGTCTGCTGATGGCCGTGACGCTGTTGTTGGTAGGGGGTGTGGGTTATCGCAGATTCCGCCAACTAGGCAGGGAGTCGTTACAAACATTACGCAGTGTACTGACGCGAACAACCGAAATAGATCCCACCGAATCAACAGCGGAACTATTGGATATTCATACAGAGAAGATCCGCATGGTTAAGAAGGAGGGGCTTTGCGGACGGTCTTTGCGCCAAATTAACCTGCGGGCGAGATGTGGCGCAAGTGTTGTTGGCATCGAACGGGCAGGGGGCACCATTGTAAACCCAAGCGCCTCCGAAACACTCGAAGCAAACGATGTGGTTTTGGTGCTAGGGAATAATGAGCAGATCGCTCAAGTCCGTGAACTCATCGGATGATCAGTTCTTGTGGCGGTAGATAATGCGACCTTTGGTCAGATCGTAAGGAGAAATCTCCAATGTGACTCGATCACCAGCCGCTATCTTGATGAAGAACTTGCGCATTTTGCCCGAGATATGAGCTAGCACCTCGTGACCATTCTCAAGCTTGACCTTGTACATGGTAGCAGGCAACACTTTAATCACGACTCCCATTACTTCAATCGCATCATCACTGGGCATAAAACTCCGTTGGTTAATTTCAAAAAAAGTTAATTCACTTTAGCACGCCTGTGCCTATCTGGCAAGCGTGCGCAATTTTCAAAAAAGGTTAAAACGGCGCCGTAACAACCATTCGCTCAACAATAAGAAGGCGAGGGCACAGAAAAATAGCGGTGTTTCAAAGATGAGGAGGCTCTCACGTTGCACGAGGTTCTTTCGAACGGCAGCGAGGAGGGCGTCTTCAAGGGCTTCACTGTCTGCACAAGAGAAGAGGTGTCGCTCGCTACTGAAGGCGCGGAAGGTGTCACGAAAAGAACGCAGGTCATGTTGTTCACTGATGACCTCTCCTACCAGCAAAAGTTTTTGGCGGATACGCAATATCGTTTGCCCGTCGCGTGAAGTGACCCGTAGCACATAGCGTCCTTGAGAGAGACCGGGCAACTCTGTTTTA
>CAZSUM010000182.1:0-2142 GCA_964610015.1 uncultured Lentisphaeraceae bacterium | reverse complement strand
TTGCTGAGGATGGGTATGTCGGTCGCCTGTGCATAAAGATCGACCGTGACTGTGATGCGCTCGTTTGCACCCTCTGAATGTCGTGCCATCGCTGTAATCGGGATTGGCTCTTCAGGCGACCATTCATTCTTTTCTAAGGTGACGCTCAGTAGGTCGGCCATCTCATCCACACGTCGGGCATAGGCTACTAGATGTCGCCAGAACCGTGCAAAGTTCGCCTCTCTCTTTTCTGGCGCACCCCACAGGTGAAAGGCGTTACTTAACAAGGCAAAGACTTTTCCTCTACCATATGAGTGCCAAACCAGCAGGGGATAACGGCCTTCGTTTTCGGCCCAAAGCGCAATTCGGGCACCGGATTTGACATCCTGAATCGAGTTGATCGTATTCAACGTGAACTCAGGGGAGGTGCCGTTTTCCGAAATAATGGCGGCAACCTGTGAACAAAAGCCACTGTTATCGCTAGGGTCAATCGCGACACGAAACTTGCCTTTAAGTAACGGGGCTTCTGAAGGAAGAACCGGGAGCACCTGCTGAAGGGGTGAATCTGGTGGTATTTTCCCGAACGCGTCGCTACCCCCCAGGCAGATCAATGAGCCTCCCTGACGCACATACATTTCCAGAACCTGACTCTCAGAGGGCGAGAGCAGATCATGATTGTGAGCGCCGAGAATCAGACAACTGATCTGTTTTAGCGCGGTTGCCGATGTAGGTAATCCGTTTGTAAATACCGGGTTGATCTCACGTCCCATGGTCCGGAAAGAGTGATCCGTGACACGATAGATAGCTGTGAAGCGATCCTCTCCCGCCTTGGTGAATTCGCGCAACAGCGGGCGGAATCCAGTGTTGAGTAGCGGGAAATAGGCGGCAACTTCATCTTGCGCTGTTACGGCTTCTACAATAAATTCCTGCTGATTGTTAAGCTCCGAAACTTCCTGAGGCAGTGCCTCAACCTCAACACGTAACAGGTGGATGCCACTCCCGGGCAGTGCAACTTTGATCTGGTCGGTATGCCTGCGTCCTTGGGTCAGTTCTACTTCGGCGGTGTGTGTCAAGATGCCGTCCACCCGTACACGTAGCGGGACGTGTTGGGGCGTTTCATACCCCTGCATGAGGAGGGGAATATCAAGCGCGAGTTGCTCTCCAACGTTGATTTTGTCAGGGCAGTCGAAGGGCGTAATGGAGAGATCCTTGACGCGACTCAGATCTGTTCCCGTTTGAACACTCATCAGCGGTATGGGTATTTCGTGTGCTTTGAAACCAGAAGAGTCTATGCCATCACTGACCAGGACCAGCGCCGAGAGGCGATTCAGTCCGATCTCCTTGTCTATCTGGGCGATGGCCTGTCGCAGATCGGTGCCGCCGGAAGCTTGAAGCGTAGACAATGCCTCTGGGGAGTCACACCGCTGTGCTTGACTGTTGAACGCGTAGTATGTCCGCGGATAATCCGCTAGTCGTGCAAAAGGATGCGTTTGCAAAAAGGCTGTGGCCGCGGCCAACCGGGATTGCGCTTGCGGCAAATCGCGAGTGGACATGGATGCCGAATGATCAATCAGAAAAACAAGTTGTGAGCGATTTAGATTGCGCTCTTCACGCGTTCGCCCAGGACAGAGCAACATAAAAAAAACGAGTAAGAGCGTCAGTCCACGGATTGCCAACAACAGACGATGTCTAAACAGTGACAGAATAGGGTTGCGCCGTTGATAGGCAAGCGCCAAGATGGTGAGTGAACCCGCAAAAAGAATGGCAAGCAGCCAGGCAGGTAAAAAAGGATAAAAGTCCATAAGCGACATGATCTTTCGATCATAGCGCACCTGCTTTCATGTGGACAGACTGAAAATCATTCGTGACAAATTCCGTAAAAATGTCAAAATGGCTTTTCAATTTTTTCACCTGGAGAAAAGTCCCTCATGAAAAAAGCTAACGAGAAAAAAAATGAGAAGCAGAGTTCACCCGTGATGCCGCGCGTTCGAATTACGGACACAACCTTACGTGATGCCCACCAGTCACTGTGGGCAACACGCATGCGCACGGATGACATCCTCGCGATTGCCGAGGAAGTGGATAGCGCGGGATACTACTCTCTGGAGTGCTGGGGTGGTGCGACCTTTGATGTTTGCCTGCGTTTTTTGCGCGAAAATCCCT
>CAZSUM010000181.1:0-6209 GCA_964610015.1 uncultured Lentisphaeraceae bacterium | reverse complement strand
TGAGTCCCATGTGCTCAAAGCCGTTCAGGTTGGGGGACCCTCTGGTGGGTGTATCCCCGCTGCGCTGGCTGAAACAACGGTTGATTACGAGGCTTTAACCGCTGCGGGTGGGATGATGGGCTCGGGTGGTTTGGTTGTATTGGATGAAACCGACTGCATGGTGGATATCGCGCATTACTTTTTAGCGTTTACACAACGGGAGTCTTGTGGCAAGTGTACGGCTTGTCGGATTGGGACACGGCGCATGCTGGAGATTCTCGAACGTCTCTGTTTAGGGGAGGGTCAGGCGGAAGATTTAGATCGACTGGAACACTTGGCCGAGACCGTTCGTGTCGGAAGTCTTTGTGGACTCGGTCGTACAGCTCCAAATCCGGTGTTGTCAACGTTGCGGCACTTTCGGAATGAGTACGTGGCGCATGTACGTGGCGTCTGTCCTGCGCATAAATGTCAGGCACTGATTGCGTATCGGGTTATCGCTCATCAGTGTATCGGTTGTATGCTCTGTGCTCAGAACTGTCCGGTAGAGGCCATCGCGTTTACGCCACTGTCACAGGCTGAAATTTCGCAAGAACGCTGCACCAAGTGTGATCTGTGTCGTCAAATTTGTCCACAACACGCCATTGAGGTTACGGACGCTTAAGGGGGGTGTTAAAAGAGTCGCTGAGGCTTTATACGGTGACTTGACCCGAACGGTGTTTGTGCGCCTATTGACGTGTGAGCCAAAGGCGTGTTTAACTACTCATCTCAGCGAACCGAGCTGTGTTTGAAAATGTTGGAACCCAATTTGAAGGAAGTGTATGTCACGTACCAAAAGCGAACTAACAGGAATTACTTGTCTTGGGGCAACGAAGATCCCCTCACCGGCTGGATATGATGCGACAATTCTTGAAGCTTTTGCCAACAAGCATCCAGATAGTGATACGTGGGTCACCTTGACTTGCCCAGAGTTTACTTCACTTTGTCCGGTAACGGGACAGCCGGATTTTGCGACATTGACCATTCAGTATGTGCCGAATGAACTTCTGGTGGAAAGTAAGTCACTTAAACTCTATCTTTTTGGTTTTCGCAATCGAGGCGATTTTCATGAAGATTGTGTCAATATCATCCATAAAGATCTCTGTGCCTTATTGGCTCCGAGATATCTTGAAGTGCAGGGACGCTTTGTGCCACGCGGAGGGATCTCGATTGATCCCTATGTGAATTATGGGCAGCCTGAGACACGTTTTGCGGAGTGGGCGAATGAACGTCTGAGAAGTCATGATGCGACACGAGCTCACGCTTGAAAGGATGGAATGGGATGTTGACGGTTTCCAAACAGTGTCAATTTGATGCCGCGCATGTATTAACCAATCATGTTGGGCAGTGTAAAAATCTGCATGGGCACACCTATCGGGTTGTGGTTGAGGTGGCGGAAGTCGTTGGTGACAGCGATATGGTGATTGATTTTAAGGACCTGAAACAGGTGATCTACGACGTGGTGCTGGCACGCTTTGACCACGCATTTATTTTTGACGAAACCAGCGCGAGTGAATGCGAAATTGCTGCGGTCATCAATAAACATGGGATGCGGAGTGTGGGGTTGCCGTATCGGTCTACGGCTGAGAACCTAGCACGGCACTTTTTTAAAGCGCTTGCTGAACGGGTTAATGTGTTTTCGGTAAAGGTGTTTGAAACCCCTGAATCGTGTGCGGAGTATCGTGAAAACACTCCTTAAATATCCGATTGTTGAAATCTTTTTCTCGTTGCAGGGGGAAGGGTACAATACGGGGAAGGCGGTTGTTTTCATAAGGTTTGGCAGGTGTAATCTTGCCTGTGCTTGGTGCGACACCCATTACGACGACTACCAATGGCTTGATGCGGATGCCATCATGGCACAACTTGAACGTTTCGACTGTCGCGCAGTGATTCTGACCGGTGGTGAACCGTTGATTCAGGAAAACCTGCTACCGTTTCTGACTCGACTCAAGGATCTTGGATTCTGGATTGGCGTTGAAACGAATGGGTTGCAAGCGCCGACAGAGGCTATTCGTGCAGGCATTGATTATCTGGCGGTCTCTCCCAAAGCGGATTATGCAACGCGGTATGTGCCGGAGCGAATAATTCGAACAGCGGATGAAGTGCGGATTGTGGTGACAGGGGAGGTTGAGTTATTTTGCGAAAGCATGCGGCAACTCATCTGTGCTGAGCATTACTTTCTTTCGCCTTGCGAAAGAAAGGGACACTTCAATTTGGAAGAAACCGTACGTCTGCTTGGGCGACTCAATGGTTCACGCAGTTGCGACAAGTGGTTGCTTTCTTTACAGATACACAAGTTGGCTGGGTTTAGATAAAACAAAAAGGCCGATCATAACGATCGGCCTTGATGCTTTTTATGGTAGGGGTGCAGGGACTCGAACCCTGGACCCAGTGATTAAGAGTCACTTGCTCTACCAACTGAGCTACACCCCCACAAAAAATGGAGCGAGTGATGGGTCTCGAACCCACAACCTCGACCTTGGCAAGGTCGCGCTCTACCAATTGAGCTACACCCGCTTCAAAAGAACGCGCTTAAATTATCAGAAGCTGCGTGGGCATGCAATACGAAAACCAAAAAATCATAAAAAATGTTTGAGGCGTATAAGAGACTCGGCGTTCACAAGGCATTGCGTTTGCGCAAAAGAGATATTATTTTTGCGCAAACTGCTATAGTTCCAAGACCTAAATTTACGGTAAGATATCAATACGTGGTCAGGAATTTTTTAATTCAACACAGGGGAAAAATGAAAGCAGAAGACAAACAAATACAAGAGCAAGCGCCTCCGTCTTATAAATGGCTTTTGGTCGCTTTACTTTGGGTTGCCTTTTTTCTCCATCAGGGAAATCGGCAAATCTATAACGCAGTTTTGCCGCTGATTCAGGATGCATTGAAGCTTAGCGATACGCAGGCTGGTTTGGTGCAAACGGTCTTTACTGCGATCTATGGGGTCTGTGTGCCGCTGGCTGGATTTTTGGGTGATCGCATGCGCCGGAAACGCCAGGTGTTGATCAGTATCGCGGTTTTCAGCACAGGCACGTTGCTGACGGGACTGGGCGGTGGGGTGCTGGCCTTTGTTGTTTTTTATGGTATGGCTACGGGTGCGGGTGAGGCCTTCTACTATCCTCCAGCTACTTCGCTATTGGGTCGATTTCACGATAAAAGTCGGGCGATGGCTTTGTCGATCCATCAAACAGCACTCTATGCAGGAATCACGTTCAGTGGATTTTTCTCAGCGTATATAGGACACCGTTGGGGGTGGCGTTATCCATTTTTTATTTTTGGTGGTGCCGGTGTTCTTTGGGCGATTGTTCTACTCTTGTTTATGCGGAATACGCCAAATGAAAGTCATGCGAATGGTGTTGTCCGCATGCCGATAGGACTGACGCTGAAACACATTCTTAGCAAGCGTTCTGCCATTGCATTGGCCGTGGCCTTTGGGTGTATGGTTTATGTCAATGTCGGTTTCCATACTTGGATGCCAACCTATATGCACCAGAATTTGCACCTTCCCCTAGAGAAAGCGGGTTTCTCTTCGGTTTTCTACCACTATTTCTGCGCATTCTTTGGTGTGTTAATCGGTGGCAAGCTGACCGATCGTTGGGCACCGATACGTCGGACGATCCGCTTTGAAGCGAATGCCCTAGGGTTGTTGTTGGGGGCACCCTTTATTTTTGGCATGGCGATAACGGATTCCCCTGTGATTTGCTACTTGATGCTGGGACTTTTTGGGCTTTTTCGTGGAATTTACGATTCCAACTTGTTTGCCTCGCTTTTTGATGTGATTAAACCGCAATACCGCGCTTCTGCAACGGGGCTGATGCTCTCGTTCGCCTTTCTGGTTGGAGCTTTTTCCCCGACCGTGCTGGGTATGATGAAAAGCAGTTTTGGGCTCTCGTTTGGTTTGGCATCGCTTTCCATTTTTTATGTGTTGGGGGGCGTGATTATCCTAATAGGGAAAATGCTTTGGTTTAGCGCAGATCATGCGGAAGCAGAAGAGAGTTCTGATGTTTAGTGGAGGCTTGACCTTATTGACAAACAAGCAAGTAGGTTTGTCGCGCATGTGGATAGGTGAAGCAAAGTGACTTGTTGCTTTTAATGTAACAGAATGAGAAAGTAAAAAAATGAGTGAGAAAGAGAAGCAGTTGTTTTCTTTAAAAGGACATACGGTGTTGATTACCGGATCAGCCAGAGGAATCGGCTCTGGAATTGCCCAGGCCTTTGTCGAGTTTGGCGCAACGGTTGTTCTTCATGACATCTGCATGGATGATGCGCTTGAAAGTATGTTGCAAAAAATACGCGTGTTTTCTCCCTCAAGTGTTGCCATAACAGGAGACTTGGCAGTACCGAGTATGGGACGCAAAATTGTGTTGGATGCAACAGCGGCGGTTGGCGCACCGGATGTGGTGATTGCTAATGCGTCGGTTCAGGTTCGTAAAACGTGGACTGAGGTGACTCCTGACGAAGCACTTTTTCAGATGCAGGTTAATTTTCATTCAGTTTTTGAGATGTTTCAAACTGCTTATCCCGCTATGCAGGCGAAGAAGTGGGGGCGCTTGCTGACAATCGGAAGTGTGCAGGAGAAGCGTCCTCATGTTGAAATGCCGGTGTATGCAGCTAGTAAGTCGGCGCTGGAAAATCTGGTGCGGAATCTTTCTCGAGTGATTGCGCCAGAAGGTGTCACCATCAATAATTTATCTCCGGGTGTTTTTAACACTAGGCGTAATTATGAGGCGTTGTCTAATCCGGAATATGCGAAGAAAGTGCGAGAATGGATACCTGTTCGTGATTTTGCTGAACCTCGTGATGCCGCCGGAGCCGCTCTATTGCTGTGCTCTGATGCTGGACGATACATCACGGGAACAACGATTAGTGTGGATGGCGGAATGGGTGTGGCTTAGCCTTAGGACGCGCTCTATGCACGAGATGACTCGCACAAGCATGGCACATGAGGTTTAGGTGGGCGCAGGCGTGAAAGCAAGACGCAGACCCTGCTGGCTTATGGATTTTTTTAAAGTTGATAACATGATGGAGAAAAGTATGAATCAAGAGATGAAGGATGAAGGGCTGTTTCAGAAAGAAGCGAAGATGATGAAACTGGAGAAGTTGATCGCTGAGCGTGAGTCAATTTCGACCCAAGAGTTCCCCATTCCGGTTAAAGAATTACTCAAGCGTTATGAACAACTCTATGCTGGCGCGATTTGCGATGTCCTGCGCGAGTTCTGTTTGTTGGATCAGGCTCTGCCTGGATATATGCGGCCGCTACGCGATAGTGATGTGGTCGCAGGGATTGCTTTTACCGTTAAAAGTGCACCCAACGTGAAAATTAGTGGAGAGATGACCTTTCGTGCACAGATGCTCGAAGAGATGCATGAAGATGCCTTTATCATGTGGGATACCTCGCACGATGAGCGGGCCACGTTGTGGGGTGGGGTTATGACAGCTACCGCGTATGGGAAGCGCGTGCGTGCAGCCTGCATTGATGGCGGTATTCGCGACACGAAGCAGATTCTCGAAAAAGACTTTCCTGTCTATTATAAATATCGCAGTCCAAATGGCTCGTTGAGTCGGTGTTTAATTACTCATTATCAAATTCCAATTAAGATTGGTGATGTTGTGATCAAACCCGGTGATGTGGTGATCGCAGATTGTGATGGGTTGGTGTGCGTGCCCCGTGACATCGCGTACGATGTGTTGGTTCGTGCCGAGGAGATTCGAGAGAACGAAAAAAAGATTTTTGGGTGGGTCGCTGATGGCGAGACGATTCATCAAATCACTGAAAAGGGTGGCTACTTCTAAATCATGCTTCGTGCAGCGTCATCGCTGGCATGTATCAAGAGCAATCATTTTTCAAAGCGTATCAGGTTGCGTTTCTTAACCTGTCGCATGAGGCAAAACAGAGCAATTATGCAAAACAAAATTGATCCATCGACTTTAAAGATCACCGATATGCGCTTTGCGGATATCGATGGTGCACCGAAGCGTTGTACGCTGATTAAGCTATTTACCAATCAGGGGCTGATTGGGTATGGTGAAGTGCGTGATGCCTCCAGTCGTACCTATGCGGCGATGTTGAAAAGTCGCATTATTGGTGAGAACCCCTGTCATGTTGAAAAGATATTTCGGCGTATTAAGCAGTTTGGGGGACACAAACTGCTTAATATCTATCTTGAATATGAAAAAGAAACCTGCTCTG
>CAZSUM010000180.1:0-6216 GCA_964610015.1 uncultured Lentisphaeraceae bacterium | reverse complement strand
CGCGATGGACATTCCACGTCCGCGCCGCCTGCTCTACGGTAAGCTGAACCACCTTTTCCGCATCTGGGTCACTGCTGCGGACAATCTGCTAGACGCTGAGGACAAGTGCGTCCTGCCCCTCGAAATGCCCGGCAACTCACGCGTGATGCGCGAGGTGGTCGCCATCATGACCGCAGACCGCATACTCGGTCACCTGCTGGACGAGGCCGTAGCAGAAGGCACGATCACCCGGCACCAAGCAAGCGACCTAGCCGACGCATCACTGCGCAACCTCCTCCCAAGCGCGGCGCAGGAGGCCAGCGAGGAAGGCGGCATCACCGTCCGCCCAACCCCCGAGTATGTGCTTGAAACCATCCACCTGCTCAAGACCGGCCTGCTTTTCAACATCCCCTTCACCGGCGTCGACATCATCGAACAGGAGATCGACCGCGACCGTCTGAACCTCATCAAGCAAGCGCTCCTGCTCTTCGGCAACGGCTGCCAGATGCTGGACGATATCCGCGACATCGCACGCGACTTCGTTGAAGGTCGCCACAACTACATCCTCTCTGTTCTGGCCCACACGCGGCCTAATGTTCTGGACGCTTGGTCGCGACGGCCAATCAAGGCCGGTGACCGCCTCTATTTCGAGGTGCCTAGCGAAAGCCTCGCAGCCGCACGTCTGGGCTATCAGCGCCTAATAGAGGCCTGCTCGGTACTGCAGGAGCAACGCGTCATTATGACGGGTGCACCGATCGCTCAAATGGCCTGTTCTATGTTCACCGCTCTTGATCTGGAGGACCTCGCCCATGCCTGTACGTTCCTGTGATACCCCCGTGCCCGTGACGCGTGGACGGACACTCGACCACGCGGCCGCGGTCTACGACATGCTCGCCCCAGTGATGACGCTGGGCCAGGAAGGCCGCTACCGCAAGCAGGCGATCCGACTGCTTGAGCTTCACGGCGGCGAACATGTCCTCGACGTGGGTTGCGGCACCGGCATCCTGACCCGTCAAATCGCCGCACGCCTGAATAGCGGCGACGCGTACGCCGTGGGCCTCGACGCAGCGCCAAAGATGATCGACGTCGCCCGTCGCCACGCCGCGGGTCTGCCGCGACTACGCTTCGATGTGGGAGTCGCCGAAACGCTCGCCTACCCTGACGCCTCTTTCGACTGTGCCGTCTCGACGTTCTTCTACCACCACATCGACGCCGACCTCAAACGCCGCTCGCTGACCGAACTTCTGCGCGTGCTCAAGCCAGGCGGCAGACTCGTCATCGTCGATGTGGACGTGCCCAGCAACTGGTTCGGCAAACTCTGCGCTTGGTCCGGTTACTGGCTGTTCAAACAGGAGGAGATCCGCGAAAACATCTTGGGCGAACTGCGCCGGGCTCTGGCCGACACCCCTTTTCGGGAAGTGACCCGCGTTGCGCATTATTCCGGGTATGTGACCGTATTTTGCGCCTTGAAGTGAGCAAGGCACAGCTCTAGGCTGTGGCTTGAAGATTAAGAGAGGAGAAACGAGATGAAGGCAAGAAACCGTTGGATATGTGTGCTGACCCTCGTGTTGGGCGTGTTCTGTTCCGCACAGGCTACTCCGAGCGAAAGTGAGATGAAGACCGCCGTCGAAAGCTACTTCAATGATCTGTTTCAGCGTCTCGAAAAGGCGGCTGAACAATCTCCCACCCGAGAGACTTTCCGCGACATTATGCGGCCACAGATCGGAGACCTCGCAGGCATGTATGGCGCAACGCTCATCAATGCCGATTGGGAAATCCGACAGGTCTACCATGGCACCTTTGACCGACTTGCCATCGGGTACAGCCTGAAGAAGGTCAAGGAGCTGGACACCTTCCGTAAATTGATGGACGAGAAGCCGGGGCCTCAGCTCAGCGAGCCCGGCCACGGCAACATCATACAGCCGCGACTGATTGCGCTACGCTATCCTATGCTCGAGGGGGGCAAGATGGTCGGCATGGTCTCGATGATGATCCGCACCGAAGCGTTTCTGAAAGCCGTCAAACTCGACACCTGCAACGCGTTCAAGATCACCTGTCTCGGCAAAGAAACCGAGGGCAAAGGCAAGCTCACGGACGCACGCAAGCAGGTACAGCTCGCGCTACCCTCCACCGAGTGGCTGATCGAGTTCGAATAGTCTCGCCGCCGCAACCGAATGAGCCATCGGACAACTACTGACACCTGCTCTCAATTTTGTTATCTTTCAAACGACATTGGTATACTGCCTGTGTAAATGGCTACTTTTCAAAGGGGTTTCTGTGACGGAAGCGTTAAGTGATATCGCCTATCGGACCATCACAAAAAAGCTCATGTCCTCTGAATTGGTCGCAGGACAGAAGCTCTCCGAACAAACGATCGCCTCGGAGTGTGGCATCAGCCGTACCCCTGTGCGTGAGGCTATCCGCCGCCTCACAGAGGAGGGGTTGCTCTATCAGGTACCCTCCAGCGGCACGTATGTCGCGCGACTGAACCGCCACCAACTGATTGATGCCTACGAGGTCCGCATGGCCATCGAGTGTTTCACTCTCGACCGCGCCATCAAGAACCTCACAAAGGAAAGCCGGCTGGAACTGCGCCGCTCTTGTGACGACATGCACCGCATTGCCGTCAGCCTTCGCACCCGAAAGAACCCCATTCTCGATGGCGGTCCGCTCGTGACGTTTCTGACCGCCGATCTCTCCTTCCACCTGCTCCTTCTTAAAGCCGCGGGAAACAACTTTGCCATCAAGATCGTCACCAGCGCCTATGAGCGTAACCACTTCTTCGGGCACTACAGCCACCGCCGAGACTTGAACCATGTGGCGTGGGCGTGGCACCATCACGCCGAAATCGAGCGGGCAATCCGACGCGGCGACTCAGATGTCGCGTGCCGCTGGCTACGGACCCACATCACCCGTAGCATGAATGACGCATTAGCGGCCTTCGACCTTGCAACAGCGATCTCAACCACAACCAAACAAATTGATCCCGTGAACCATGCGCTCTCTCAGCTCACCGCCCACTTTGCTTAACCCATAAACGCGCATCGCACCCCGTCGTTTTTCCCTTGACACGCTCTATTCTATTCTGTTAAAAACCAGTATACAGCTAATTGAAACCAGTGTTTTTATCGTCCAGATCAGGCGTGTTTATTCAAATAGAATCCACAACTCGGAGAGCCATGAAACAAAGTTTTTGCTATATCCTCACCCTACTCTGGCTAACGTTGCCCGTCTTCGCGCAACCCTTGCCCACACCGCCACCCGATGAGTCGTCTAAACACATGCCAGTCATCATCAACATGGCGGCGGACGGCGTGGTTAATTTTGTCTTCCACAACTTTTTAAAAGACGGCACCAACCGCGCTGTGGCAGAGGCCGCCCTCGACAAGGAGGTAGACCAGTATCAGAACACCGGCGTCTCCCACCTTTTTTGGAATGTCAACTACCAGCGTGTCGGTTACGCCAGTACTGTCTGGCCCAACTACTGGGATGTTCCAGATCCCGAAACGCAGGTCACGGGTTGGGCGCGCACCTATTACCTGCTTCACAAACTGGGGTTTGACGACATCTTTGCCCGGCTCATTCCTCGTACCCGTGAGAAGGGACTGTCGCCATGGGTCTCGCTGCGCATGAACGACCATCACTATTTCAACGACTTCAGCCGCGTCAGCCCGCTGCTCTTCAACCATCCTGAACTACGCGTTAACCGTAACGGCCTGTTCAACTACGCCAAACCCGAAGTCCGCGAGCACTACATGAAGCTGATCGCGGAAGTCTTGCAGCGCTATGACATCGACGGAATCGAGTTGGACTGGATCCGCAGTCCAAAAAACTTCGAGTCCGCCGATCTCGATCAAGGTCGCGACCTGCTCACCGAGTTTGTGCGAGGGGCCCGACAACACGTTCAGGCGGCTGCGCAACGCCACGGTCATCCGGTCAAACTCGCTGTGCGTGTTCCGGCAACCCCTGCATTCGCATACGCCAAGGGCTTCGACGCCGTCCGCTGGGCCCAAGAAGGTCTTGTGGACATGATCATCGTCAGCGATTATTGGAGCGGCGGCGGCGACTTCCCCATCGAGCATTGGCGTGCAGAGATCGGCCCCGCCGGTGCCCGTTGCACACTCATGGCCTGCACCCAATGCACCTACTCGTGCGTTCCCAAAGGATTCCAGTTCGCCAACAACGTTGCCGCGCAGCGCGGGTTCACGGCCTCCATGGCTGACCGTGGTGCCAACGGCATCTACCTCTTCAATCATTTCCACGCCGTTGCTGGCATTCAGCGCATGCGCACACCAGACGGAAAATCTGTCGAGGACGGGACCCTTGCCGATCTCTTCCGCGCCGCCGCCGACCGCGAGGGCGCGTCCACCCATCGTCGCCTCCACGCCCTCACGCTCCACGATTGTCTACCTGACAAAACCGATTACCACCCACCTCTGCCTGCCGCACTCGCCCCCGACGTGCACCCCTCGCCCTTTCGCCTCCATATCGGCCCCAAGCCCGCTAAGGCGTCCGTTTGCCGCCTCTTTGTTGGCCTCGGAGCTACCAACGGCGTAAACGCCGCACAGCTCGCTGTCCAAATCAACGGGACCGCCTGCCTTCCGTTGCCTGACCTTCCGCGTCCGACAAAACCCGAATTCTTAAAAGACAAGCCCGATAACTGGATGACGCCGCCTCGCCGTAACATCAGCGAACTGGCTACCCGCGTCCTTGTTTTCGCTGTCCCTGCCACGGCCCTGACGCGCGGATACAACACCATCGCGCTCACGCAAACCAGCGACCTTCCCCAAACCGTCACCTGGCTAGAGATGGCCATTGACCCATCCACAAAGGCAGGCGCCTCAGCCGAGACGCCCTAACCCCTTTTTTCGGTTTCGACAACCTGAACAGGAAAGGAACATAAAAATGGACAGCAAACACATCATGCAAGAAGTTCTGCTCATCATGGTTCTGACAGCGCAAAGCGCGTTGGCGCTTCAGAACTGGGTCGCCAAAACGGATCCGGATGAGAATGATTTTTCAGACATGAACAACTGGTCCTCGCTTACGGACACGGACATTCAATTCAATGTGCCATTGTGGTCCCCCGCGCCGGAGTTGTGGATGGGTATGGATGCGACGTTCGGTCGACTGGTTTTGGGCGCGACAAACCTTGTCTTCAACCTTGGCAATGACCGCATTCTCATGCTCGGTGCGACGGGAGAGACAAAACTCAACCAAGCCGAGACCTTCGTCCAGCTGACCAGCGGAACGATCAGACAGACGGCGAATAATCTCAACATCGGCCATCAAGCGAACGCCTCGAACTGTGTGTTCATCGCGGACGGTCCCCATTCCCAGTTCTTGGCATCCAATCATCTCAGCATCAAGCTCGGGTCAGACTCGAATGCCGTGAACTGTGGCCTTGGCGTCTACAACGGGGCGACCTTCGACGGTAAATTCCACATCGGCAATCATAGTTTCTCTTCGGGGAACTGGGTGGAGGCCTCCGGCGAGGGCACGACACTATGGGCGACGAACGGAGCCAATTTCTATGTCGGCAACTCGGCGGGAAGCAGTTGTAACCAGTTCACGCTTTCCGATTCTGCCCATCTCAACATGAAAGGTGGATCCTTTAGTGTCGGAGCAAACGCTGGTTGCAATTTTAACACAACGACACTCACATCGGGCGCGTCCGTGACCGGCCAAAACGAAGTAGTCGTCGGCAATTCTGGCAACTGGAATACGCTCACGGCGCAGGACGCCGAACTGCGGATGACGGGATACCTCACCGTTGGTTGGTACGGCGGTGGCAATACCCTCCGGCTGACCAATACCATCGTGGAGACAACCGGACTGTATGTGGGACGAGACGCCACCTCTTGGGGATCGAACACGCTGGAGTTCGTCGGCTGTACGTTGACGAACAAAGAGCTCAGATTTCAGTTCGGCATGCAGAAAGGAGAAAATACGGTTGTCCTCCGCAACGGCACACGCATCGCAGCCTCCACCGGATCGGTCGGCGTAGATTCCTCCGCTGCGGTTTCGAACACGATGACTCTGCTGGAAGGCTCGGTCTTCACGACATCCGGGGCCTTCAACTTCGGCAGTAAATCGTCGTTCAACACGATGATCGTGGACAACAGTTCGTTCATCGCGAGCAACGTCACCTTCTGTCTCGGTTATTCTGCAGGCACCGCCAACAGCAACACGCTGGCTGTGATTAACGGCGGGTATCTGTTTGCAACCCAACTACGG
>CAZSUM010000179.1:0-6216 GCA_964610015.1 uncultured Lentisphaeraceae bacterium | reverse complement strand
CCCAGCGTGAGCGAGATGAAGAGGGTACAGACCAGTGACGCCAAGAACATTGCCTGACCGGCCAGAATCGCATTCGGACGTCTACGCCATGCAGCCAGACCCTCCGCATGGCCACGGAAGGATTGCAACACCGGCAGGATTGTCACCAACAGCATCGCATGCATCGCCAAGGGGATATCCCCTGCGTTTAAGTTCTGCACCTCGCCAAAATACCAATTCGCCAGAGCAGGGATCTGCCCCAAGAAGGGAAAGAGCGAAAGCATTGCCCCAGAACACAACGCAAACCAAAAGATCGCATGATCGTTGCGATGTCGCGGCGGGAAGGAGATGACCACCGCCTGCATACGCAACGCCGCGAATCCCACAGGATTGACGACCCCCATGGTGACATAGTGGATGGGCAACATTCGCGACGGATCAGCCGCACGGGCAATAATCGCACCAATCATAAAGCCTGAAACAGCCAAGAGGACCCCTCCAAATGAAAGCGGCATATTAAAGAGAAACTGTTCACGTACCCCTGCCGTTCTTTCCTGCGATGGCTGGAGATTACGAATAATCCGAAGCGAAAGTAGATAGGCAATGAGGGTTTCAATGCCCATTGGCACGGTGATCGCCACCACCCCCATAACATGACCGGTCCACCCGAAATGCAAAAAGAGTGGAACCAGCAAAACCGTCAGGCCAATTCTAAAAAGTGTTGAAAGATTCACGGCCAGACTTGCGCGATTGTTGTAGAGTGCCACCAATGAGAGGTTGCGCAAGAAAACCAGCACCTGCATAGGAATGCTAAAAAGCAGGACATCACGGGCAACGCGATCCATCGGCGCAGCCAATCCGAGCACTTGGCGAAAGACAATGCCATCCAGAGGCTTCAAACAGACCAGAAGTTGAACCAAAGCCAGAACCACGCAAAAATATCGATTGAGTCGACGAAAGGCACAAAACCCCTCACGATCACGACCAAACACCATACCCGTGGTCAACAACCCACCCCCCAAGGCAATGATCACAAACATCACCGCTTGACCTTGAGCAAACGCAGCCAACTCAACAACACCATAGCTGCCATGAGACACAATCGCAGCTACCAACGGATAGGTCAGGCTCTGTGAAACCGCCTGTAGCAGAAGCGGAATATAAAACTTACCCGCACGCCAAGGAGTGTAGTCTAACCCCGCATGATTTGGGGAAGAATGATGCATGGGCACATATCATAACAAGCCAATCTCCAAAAGCAACCCACTTCACCGCTGGGCGGAATTCTGCTATAGTCAGTTGAACAAAGGAGCTGAGATGCATCTTCTTGTTACAGCAGGCCCCACACGCGAATATCTTGACCCCGTACGTTTTCTCAGCAACCGTTCGACTGGAAAGATGGGGTTTGCCGTGGCACAGGCTGCGATTGAACGTGGGTGTCAGGTGACGTTGATCGCAGGTCCGGTTTCATTGCCAACCCCTCACAACGTTAACCGCATTGATGTGATCTCTGCGTGTGACATGCTCGCCGCAATTAAACAAGCCCTGCCCGATCATGATGCGCTCGTTATGACAGCCGCTGTCGCGGATTGGCGTCCCAAACAAGTCAGCAACGTCAAACTCAAAAAAGCCACCATGCGTTCATGCCTTGAACTGACCGCCAATCCAGATATCCTGCAAACCATTCAGCCCCTCAAAGGTACACGACGTTTTGTCGGTTTTGCAGCGGAAACCGGCGACCCATTAGGGGAAGCCCAACGCAAACTGACAGCCAAGGGGCTTGACTTGATCGTCGCCAATGATGTCACCCAACCCGATGCTGGTTTTGGCGTTGATACCAACCGTGTGACCCTCATAACCGCTGATGCAAAACCGATTGTGCTCCCGCTGATGAGCAAACTTGCTGTGGGCCATGCGATTGTTGCTTGGTTGGAACAAGCTGGATGACGGCAAGCCGTGCGACGCGGACGCCTCGACACCTTTACCAAGGCTACGGCGTTCCAAAGAGAGATGCGTCCCGACCATGCGGGATCAGATTGGGATCATCAACGCGATCGACCCAATCGCTGATTGATTCTGCTCCCAAACTTCGACTGATTCCAGTAAGCTACGATGCATCGGTTCTTATTTTTTAGCGCAAAAATAGCAAGGAGTCACCATGATCACACGATCGGCAGAGATGCCACAAGAAGTCCGCGAACACATGCGCGGTGGCAAGGGATCCGTTACGGTCGCACACTGGTTCACGCCTGAAGCCTTTGGCGCTGGCGTACGACTCTGTGCACGCTTAACGCTTGAACCCGGCAGTTCAATCGGGAGTCACGCACATGAAAAAGAAGATGAGATTTATCTCGTGCTTGCGGGCAGTGGACAGATTGAAGAGAACGGCACCTGGGTTCCAATTCAAGCTGGCGATGCAATCCTTACTGGAAAAGGCGGCACACACAGTGTGATGAATACGGGGCGTGAACCGCTTGAAATTGCAGCCATCATCCTTCCATACCCTGAAGCAAAACCCCAAACCTAAGTTTTCTTAACTCGCGAGTTTTGTTATGAGCCTGCTACCCGCCTCTCTCCTTTTACCCAATCAAACCCTCGCACAACCCGGTGCGGCTTTACGCCTGTTGCAAGCGGCGGCACCTTATGGGCCACGGGGGCTGTTGATTCATGGGCACTCGTTACGAAAGAGCAATACGCTTGATGCGATTCTCGCCGAAGCCCCTTCACAGTTGAGCGTGCAAACGTGGTGTCACGCGGGTGGCGAACCGACTGTCGGTGCGGTCGATGCCCTGCGAGCTGTTTTGCGTCAAACGCAGCCCGATTGGGTCGCGGCAGTCGGGGGCGGCAGTGTCATTGATCTGGCTAAAGCTGCGGCGGGCCTCGCACACGCACCCGAATGCACCTCTTTTTATCAAACGAATCCGCAACACATCCCCCCCGCCACGCTTCCCTTGATTGCGGTACCCACTACGGCTGGCACGGGTTCTGAGGCAACGGTGGTCGCTGTGCTTACAGACCCGCAACGCACACTCAAACAGTCGATCCGCCACCCCTCCTACATGCCCCGACTCGTGATTCTCGATCCTGATCTACTCAAATCCTGTCCCCCGGTCACTCTCGCCGCTGCCGGTCTGGATGCCTTTGTGCAAGCCTTTGAATCCTATACCAGTCGGTTTGCCACACCCTTCACACGCGCGCTTTCCGAAGTGGCGATGCTACGCATCGCACGGGTGCTACTGCCGTTATATCAAGGCGACCAGACGATGGCAGCCGACATGCTGGAAGCTAGTTATCTGGCTGGTATCGCGCTTTCGCATGCACGTCTCGGCATCATTCACGGACTCGCACATCCGCTGGGTGTCCGTTTTCAGGCCGCACATGGTCTGGTCTGCGCCTGCTGTCTACCCGCCTGTCTGGCATTCAATCGTCCGGCGATTCAGCCAACGCTCTGCGACTTACGCATGCGACACGGATTGGATGTTGAAGTGCAAGTCAAAACCTGGCTTGAGGCCATGACCCTCACGTCCCCCTTCACCGCTCAAACCATTCCTGACCGTGATGCTGTGATTCACGAAACGTTGGCCTCTGGGTCCACGAAAGCCAATCCAAGACCGCTGACCGAGCGCGATGTCTCCGACCTACTTGATGTGATTTTCAGCACCTAATGGTCTACAAACCCGAAACCCTCCTGCGAAGGAATACATTTGATGTTTCCTCTCAGTGATCCAATTTTCATTTTTACGCTACTGATCCTGACAATGCTGGCCATGCCGCTTCTAGCAGAGCGATTAAAACTACCCGACATTGTCTTGTTACTCGGTGCAGGGATGCTATTGGGCCCCAACGGGAGTGGTCTCCTTGAACGAAACACGGCCGTCACCCTGTTTGGCAGTGTGGGGTTGCTGTACATCATGTTTCTGGCTGGCCTGGAGATTGACCTCTATCGTTTTGGAAAAACGCGTCGTCGCAGTGTCGGCTTTGGGCTGCTGACTTTCGCAATCCCGCAAGGTGTGGGAACGTTGATCTGCCATTATTTTCTCGGCTTTCCTTGGTCTGCCGCCTTACTGTTGGCGAGCATGTTTGCTTCGCACACACTCTTGGCTTACCCGTTGGCCAGTCGTCTTGGCATTACGCGTAGCGAACCGGTAGCGGTCACCGTTGGTGCTACTATCATCACTGATATGCTGGCACTTATTGTTCTGGCGGTCGTTGCAGATACCACACGTGGCATCCCGCTAACCCCCCTCTTCTGGGCGAGTATTTTAGGAGGTCTTGCCCTCTTTGTTTTCCTGACTTGGTGGGTGATTCCCCGACTGACCCGTTGGTTCTTCAATCAAGTTACCGAAACAAGCGGCGCACAATTTTTGTTTGTTCTGACCGTTGTTTGCGGATGCGCCTACCTCTCACACTTTGCCAAGATGGAACCCATTATCGGTGCCTTTCTGGCTGGCGTATCCTTTAACCGGCTGATCCCCGAGCACAGTGTTCTGATGAGTCGCGTCACCTTTGCCGGAAATACGCTTTTCATCCCCTTTTTCCTCATTTCAGTTGGAATGCTGGTTGACCCTGTTGCCGTAATGGAAAATCCGCGAAGTTGGCTCATTGGCGGCACGATGATTATCACGGTGACGGTCACGAAGTATGTTGCAAGTCATTTGGCCGGATGTTGCTATGGCTACAGTTACAACGCCCGAAACGTCATGTTTGGGTTGAGTGTCGTTCAGGCAGCCGCCACGTTGGCCGCTGTCTTAGTGGGACATGACCTTGGTTTGTTGGATAAGAGCGTCCTGAATGGTGCTATTGCCATGATCGCGATCACCTGTCCCCTTGGAGTCTGGACTGTTGATCGGTACGGTCGTCATCTCGCAAACGAGGCGCATCCGATCACCCGACCCCCTCTGATCCTTCAACATTTAATGGTGCCCGTCTCCAATCCGCTCTTCGCAACCAAAATGCTCGACCTCGCCTTTCTGCTTTGCGACCGTGCTCACGGCGGAACGATCCACCCCATCAACATTGTGCGCGATGAAGACAACATCGAGAGTGCCATCACGCAGGGAGAAAAACTTTTGGCTGAATGCCTGACACACGCTGCCTCAGCAGACATCCCTGTGAACCCCTCTGTCCGAGTAGACGTCAACATATCGGATGGTCTTGTCCGGGCTGTTAAACAGTTACACGTTTCCTTAACGCTCACCGGCTGGAGCGGCAAGGTGTCACGCCTAAACCGACTGTTTGGCAGTGTGATGGAATCCTTAATTAACACCTGTCCCTCACGCATCCTGCTCTGCCGTCTCATGCGCCCCCTCAACACCACCCGCACGCTTGTTCTGCTCCTACCGCCACTCTCTGAACGCCGCAGTGATATGCCAACCTTACTAACAGATGCCAAACGGCTCGCTCAACAAATGGGAGCCGAGCTACACGCACACCTTGCGGGGCAGCATTCAGACGCACTCCAACAACTGCTGGAGACAGCCAAGCCCAGTTGCCCGTTGCGTGTAAGGATATTCTCAACGCTCCCGGAAGCACGTGCGCACGTGTTGGAAGAGTCAGGAACGGACAATCTGCTTTTGTTACCTTGTGAACGTAGTGGCAGTCTGCTGTGGTCGCCAACTTTAGACAAATTCACAACCCAGTACATCACCCGTTTCCCAAAGAATAATTTGCTACTGGCCTACCCTGCACTGGGAAGCTACCAAGACGAGATGCCTCTTGTCCTAGAAGAAGATCTTGATGCCCATGATTCCGTTCGACACGTAGCCTGTGACCTGCCGCAGCATGAGCCCCTTGAAACGGCCTTACGGAAAATGATCCAAAGCGCTTTTCCTGATGATCCTTCTTTTGCCCAAACCGTCTTTACTCAAATACGACAGGTTGCCGCAGTCTATCCGGTTGCGCTCGCACCAAATGTCGTGTTACTGCATACCCACTGCGAACAGATCGACACTCCTGTCCTTGTTGTGGGCCAAGGAAATTGTGACTGGACCTTTGCCGATATCGCGGGCGTGCCACACATTGTCTTGATTCTGCTCAACCCCACGTCCCGTTCGCCAGAGCAGCATCTGAAAACATTGGCTGACCTCGGACGTTGTTTACGTGTCGAAAAAGTAGCCAGCGCACTAAACCACACGCTCAGTGCGAACGAAACAGTGGAGTGGCTAACAAAAAGTCAACCGACTGATGTGTTAGCTTAAAAAGATGCGGTGGCTGCAAGGGTGCAAATAAGCCGGATTC
>CAZSUM010000178.1:0-6296 GCA_964610015.1 uncultured Lentisphaeraceae bacterium | reverse complement strand
CCCTTTCGGGCGGCAGATTTTGAGTCTGCTGCGTCTGCCATTTCGCCACCCTGGCCTTTGGAGCGGGTGAAGGGAATCGGACCCTCGTAGCCAGCTTGGAAGGCTGGAGCTCTACCATTGAGCTACACCCGCAAAAAAGATTCACACACTTTATCTTTTTATGTCTCAGTGGTCAATAGCGATTAGTCATGGAAATCGCCGTGTGTTTCCAGTAAACTATTTTCCATTGTTGCGATTAGAAATCAATTTCAGGAAAGGTGTGTTCTCATGCCCAGTCAGGCAGATGCGTTTGCTGCCCTTATTTTAAGGAAGACGGGGTTGTTTTCTGAGATGCAGATCTCGGAGGTCCTCACGGCTGACCGCTCGGATGGAATGGGCGTGGCAGGTGTTGTGGTGCGTCTGGGGCTGGCTCGCGAAGATGATTTTCTTAAGAAGATCGGCGAGGTGCTCGGATTCGGATATATAGAGCTGGAAGATACGCGACCCACGGATGAGGCGATTACCCGGCTACCAGCACGTGCCGTTTATCAGTACAATGTCATGCCGCTTACGGTTGATAACGGCGTCTTGACGGTTGTTACGTGTGATCCCTTCAATACGGGAATGACAGATGGGCTGCGCTTGTCGTCTGGATGTCCGGTGCGTGTGTCGCTCAGTCCACGCGAGGAGATCGATAAGGCTATCCGTAAGTATTACGGTGTGGGTGCAGATGCCATTGAAAAGATGATCGAAGATGGCCGCTATGCGGTTGATGCGGATTTGGCTTCAATCTCTAAAATTGATGTTAATGAGATGGGGGCTGAGGCTTCGATTGTTAAGTTCGTCAACCAGATCATTTCAGAGGCGGATCGTCAGGGCGCAACGGATATCCATGTGGAACCCATGGAAGATGAGTTGCGCATTCGGTATCGAATTGACGGAATGCTGCACAAAGTGGATGTACCGCCGCAGTTGAATCGACTGAAGGCTGCGATTATTTCGCGTATCAAGGTGATGGCTAATCTGGATATTGCGGAGAAGCGTCTGCCTATGGACGGACGTATTGGTGTGCGTCTCAATAATGACGATATTGATATTCGTGTTTCGACCATGCCCACCGCGTATGGTGAATCGATCTCGCTACGATTGTTGCAGAAGTCCGGCAATTTTGTGAAGTTGCCGGATTTGGGGTTCAATGATTTCGACTATGAACATGTCGTCAAACTGATCAATCGGCCGAATGGAATCTTTTTGGTGACCGGACCGACGGGGTCGGGTAAGTCAACGTCTTTGTATGCATTCTTGCATGCGATCAATAAGATCCAAGTGCGTATTTTGACAGCAGAGGATCCCATTGAATACGAGATGCCGGGCATTAATCAGGTGCTGGTGCGTCAGGATATTGGCCTGACCTTTGCACGGGCGTTGCGGGCATTTTTGCGACAAGACCCTGATATTATCATGGTGGGTGAAATTCGTGATGGTGAGACAGCGGAGATTGCTATTAATGCGTCGTTAACAGGTCACTTGGTCTTCAGTACCCTGCATACCAATGATGCGGCGGGCGCGTTTGCCCGTTTGATCGATATGGGTGCAGAGCCCTTTCTGGTGGCATCAGCGGTTGCGGGTGTGATGGCTCAACGTCTGGTGCGGCGTCTTTGTCCCAAGTGTCGGAAAGAGATTCCACTGGATCATAAGTGGTATGATCTGCCCTATCCTCCGGCGCGTGAGACGGTTTGGGAGCCACAGGGGTGCGAGGCGTGTACGCGAACGGGGTATCGTGGACGTGGTGGACTCTTTGAATTGCTTGTTGTGGCAGAGGATATTGAGTCAGCGATTATTGCGCGAAGATCCTCGACGGAGATTCGTGAGCTGTCGCTGAAGCATGGCATGAAAACCTTGCGCGAAGATGGGTGGACCAAGGCGTTTAAGGGAATGACTTCGGTTGAAGAGGTGATGCGTGTGACAGAAGATAATGGCTAAGGCATCGACCTAGCCGGATGAGTTGGATGTACTATGGGACAGTTTAGTTACAAAGCGATGTCGCGAGAGGGCCGTAAGCTTGAGGGTCAAGTCGAAGCTGCGGATAAACGTTTCGCATTGCTGGCCGTTGAACGTTTAGGTTATGTGCCGTTGTCAGTTACGGAAATAACATCCAAGCGGGCTCAAAAGGGTGTGCCCTTCTGGAAGCTCAAGATTGGCAGTGGTGTGCAGCGGATGAAGCCAATCGAAGTTTTGCTGTTTACCTCTGAATTAAGTGATTTGCTAGAAGCCGGAATGACCCTTGGGGCTGCATTGAACTGTCTCTCCAACCAGGGGGAGGAAGATGCTGCGCAGAGTCGAATTGCATCGGATTTACGTGACCGCATTTTGCGTGGTGAGCAGCTCTCCGACGCGGTGACAGCACATCCTTCGACCTTCCCGCCGCTTTATGGTAATATGATTCGTGCAGGCGAGGCGTCGGGTGCAATGATTGAGGTGTTGCGGCGTCTGGTGGAACATTATGAACGCAATGAAAGTATGCGATCTAAAATTACATCTGCCTTAACCTATCCGATTGTGGTCTTGATTTTTGGTGTGCTGACGGTGATCTTTGCGATGGTCAAGGTGATTCCGCAGTTTGCAAAAATCTTTGATGGTATGGGGACCTCGCTTCCGACGCCCACGCTGATTTTGGTCGGTATGAGTGACTTTGTGGTTAAGTATGGTTTGTTTGTTGCGGTGGCGTTGGGAATTGGCTTGGTGATGTTTCGTCGTCATATTGCTTCAGGTGAGGGGCTGGTTTGGTGGGATGGGCTCAAGCTTAAGGCCCCCCTGATTAAGGGGATTATTGCCTGTGGCGCCTATTCGAGCTTGGCGTATACGATGAAGACATTGTTGGCCAATGGCGTGAATGTGTTGCAGGCGTTGAAGATTGCTGAGGAGACCTGTGGGAATGCCTTGATTGCCACAGCCTTGAAGACGGCACGGCAGCGGGTGACAGATGGTACGACGATCTCGGGGCCTCTGGCGGCGAGTGGCGTTTTTCCCAAAATGATGACCGATATGCTGGCTGTGGGTGAGCAGTCGGGCGATATGCCCTCTTCTCTAGGGCATATCGGCAAGCGGTATGAGAGTGAGATGGATCGGAACATCAAAATTTTTACCAATGCTCTGGAACCGATTCTGATTGTAATGATTGGTGGCGTTGTTGGGTTTGTAGCGATTAGTATTTTGATGGCGGTGTTTAAGGTGACGTCGTCATTGAGTCCTGCGTAATGTTATTAGACGCGGGGATTGGCACGCGTTGTCGCGTGATGACGATGTCTTAATAGACGGACAAGGAGGAGGGAAAGAACGATGAAACGCAAAGAGTACGAAGAGCAGAACAGTAAAAAGCGTCGGAGCGGCTTTACTTTGGTTGAGCTGCTGTTGGTGGTTTGTATTCTCGGCATTTTGGCCGCAGTGGTCATTCCCAATGTGATTGGCCATGACGAGGAAGCACGACGCCAGGCAACGCGCACGAGTATCACGGCGATCGAGCAGGCCGTTCAAATTTTTGCGATGCGTCATAATGGCAAGCTTCCTGACTCGCTCGATGAATTGACGGTGGGTACGGATGATGCACCTGGGTTATTGAAAGAGGGTTCGATCAATGATTCATGGGGAACGCCCTTTGTCTATTCCAAGAGTGGGAAGAAGTTCAAAATCATATCCGCTGGAGCGGATGGTGAGACCCCTTCTGAAGATGATATTACGAATTAACGTGGTCGGCTGTGCTGGATCGGGCTTGGCTGGACCATGGAGAACAAAAAACGCATGAGGCGAGGCTTCACTCTGATCGAGTTGTTGGTGGTGTTGGTCATCATCGGCGTGATGGCCTTGGTGATTGGACCGTCGTTTACCACGGGTTCGGACATGACGCGTGTCAAGACAGCATCGCGTGGTGTGATGCAGATGTCACGTTACGCGCGCACCATGGCGGTTTTGTATCAGGCCCCCATGGTCTTAATCGTCTCATCGGATGGAACTTTGTCGGTTGAACAAGGTGGAAAAAAGGGGGGCGGGGGTGTTGCGGCCGCTGAGACACAGCCTCTACCTGAGGGAACTCGATCTGCGAATCAAGCAAGCGTGCCGAGCGCTGAATCAACTTTTGAAGAAGACGGTGGAGCTTCGTACAACATGGCGGATCTGAACGCGCAGAAGAAGTATGAGCAGATTCGGTTTATGGTGACGCTGGATGAAGAGTTACTCACCAGTGACGAAATCGAAACGCAACTTAAAGAAGAGACGGCGACTGCGGAATCGGCGGGTGAGGAGGATCGGCAGGTTATGCACATTCCCTTTGAAAGCAATGGACGATGTTTGCCCTTTACGGTTCGTGTGCAGGCTGCGGGAACCGAAGATGCGGACTTTCTGATTGTGCGGGTCGATCGATTTGGGAGCGCGCGTGTCGAAGAGGACGTGTTGCGATGAAGCGCGACGGGTTTACGCTGATTGAGATTCTGATTGCCACGATGATTCTGGCATTCGGACTTGGGAGTTTGATGGTAGGCCTTGGAAATTGTGCCCAGATGATGGGCCTTTCACGTGAGTATCAGGATGCGCAGTATGCGTTTAGTTTGGGGGATCGGCTTTTCCCAATTCCACCGCGCAGTGATATTAGCGATCCAGAAGAAGATGAACACTTGAATATCGATCCGGTGACAGTGGAAGAGATGTTGGATGAGCTTGAAGAAGAGGTGCCGCGTGAGCGTCTAAAGGTTTTTGCTGGATTCACGTTTGAACGGCATGTGGATGAACGTGAAGAGTTGGAGACGAACGAAGTCGATGACAAGCTTTTCATTCTGCGAACACGCGTTTCGTGGGGTAGCGGAAAAGAGGGTTATTATGAAGAGTTGGTACGGATGATTCGTTCGAATTGATTCGCGATTCCTGGAGACTCGGTGATAAAAAATAGAATTTTACGAGAGGTCCAGCAGGGGTTTACCCTGATAGAGCTGATAATGGCTATCATGATCATGTCGGTCATGATGATTCTTTCCTTTTTCTGTTTTGACGCGGTGGTGCAGAGTTGGAATGCGGGTATTGAAGTCTCTGATTCGATGGCGCAGGCGGATTATGTGATGGAGCAGATTGTTTCTGGATTGCGTTCGGCTTGTTATCCAAATGCTGGCATTCAAAGTGATCAGTATGGGTTGCAGTTTGAGGATGGCGGAGAAGGCGAAGATGCCCGGGATTCGTTGAGTTGGACGAAGATTGGACGAGCGATGGTGGGCGAACGCGGACAGTTAGCGGAGGTGCCGCACCGCGTGCATCTCTATGTTGAAGAAGGGGAGCCAGAAGATGGCGGCGGGCTGGTGGTTAAAGTTTGGCGTGCGGCGTTACAACTTGACGACTTTGAGCCAGAAGAAGAAGTTGAGCCTTTTGTGTTGGCCCCTCGGGTGATGGCGATGAATTGTCGAATTCTTAAAGAACCATCAGGAGTTAATGACAAGGAGATTAAGTGGGAAGACACGTGGGAAATGTCCAACGCGATCCCCTACAAAGTATCGATTACCCTGTACCTGCGGCCTGCCAAAGAGCGCGATGAACCCTGGGCGGTGACGCGCGATATCGAGATTCCGCTCTGGGATATTTCACAGAACCCTGTCAGCCAAGAGAGCTCTGGCCTCAAGACAGGCGATGGTCAAACGCCGACTGACGGGAGCCAGCCGCAAACCGGAACTAGCGGTGCCTCGCGATCGAGAGGTCAAAGTAGTGCAGGTGATAAAGGGCTCCCGATCCCGCCAAGTCAAGGCGGAGGTGGGGGTGTGGGACCGGCGGTGGGTTTTTAACCGTATGGGCTCGGTGACGCATTGAGCCAATAGGTTGAGAGGATGTGATAGCCAGAATGGCTGGAACAAGACAGAGAACAAGACAAGGCGGATCAGCACTGATCATCGCGCTCTGGACGATTGCGCTGTTGAGCATGCTGGTGATGTCGTTTGCATTGGATGCGATGCTGGAGGGCCGCATCAACCTCTACGTCCGGCAGCGCCGTCAAGTCGACCATTTAACTGAATCTGGGATTGTCATTGCGGAGATGTTGTTGTTGGAGTACAAGAATGCGAGTGCTTCCTCCGCGACAGATGAGCAAGAGGATCGGTGGCTGGCTGCCAAGCTCGACCTTGGAAAAGGAGATGCGTCAACCGGCGATGTGGTGGTGGATCCTGCGAATCCGGAACGAGGCGTGGTAAGGGTTAAGATCACGGCTGGAGAGTCTACCCGTTGGCCGATTAATTTGTTGTACAGTACTGCGAGTGAGAATTCGCAGTATGATACAATCTGGGAAAACG
>CAZSUM010000177.1:0-6297 GCA_964610015.1 uncultured Lentisphaeraceae bacterium | reverse complement strand
CTCAAAGAGGAGCGGTCCGCCAGCTTTCCCGGTGATCACCAGATCAATATCGCCATCTCCATCCATATCTATGGTGACAATGTTTAGTCCTGCGCCGACGCTTTGGGTGATGACATGCCGGGTGAAGCTGGGATTTGGACCGGGTGTAAAAGAGTAGTAGTAGATGCCACAGGGGCCGTAGGCGTCTGGGTCACCGCCGTTGTGGGCCATAAATCTTTTGCCTGTAATCAATTCTTTGTTGCCATCGTTATTAATATCCGCATAGGCAAGGTAGTGGGCCTGAGTCCAAGAGTCGTCGATGGTATGTTGTTCCCACGTACGGGAGCCATCGGGCATCAGCTTTTGCTCATACCAATAGATGCCATGTTGATGGGCACAACTGGTGATTAGGTCGTTAAGTCCGTCTTTGTTGACATCCGAGACAATGATATTGGAGGTATGAGTGGGGGTTGCTTTGGGGCCACCGAGTGCAAGAGGGTGTTCTTTCCAACTTCCTGTGAGAATATTTTCAGGGGCTTCGAACCAAGCGTTGGGGCGCAGAATGTCGGGGCGGCCATCGCCATTAATATCACCCACGCCTGCACCAAACTCCATCTTTTTTTCCGAGACGACGTATTTGGTCAGGCCTGGATTACCATCAGGTTGCTGGCTACACCGGTACCATACGGTGATATGCGTTTGGGGCAAGAACTCACGTGCCAGACCATCGCCATCAATATCTTCCAGTGTGCCTGTTTCGTGGTTACCCAGCGGGTCGATGAGGTGAACGGGCCAGAGACCTTCTTTATCCAAGATGTTTTCAAACCAGTAGGACGTTTTTGCAAACCAAGTTGCGGAAAGAAGATCGGGTTTGCCATTGTTGTTAATATCTAGGATTAGATTACAAAAATCGTCGGCATACCCTTTGCCTTTCTCATCCACTTTTCCCGAAACCTCACGGATTGAGCGGGAGCGCCAGTCTGGTGCCAGATAGAGTGTTGGACCAGCGACGATGTCGAGTTTGCCATCTTGGTTAAAATCTGCCACGCCACAGGCCTCGGTCCGATTGGTGCCAATGCGGTGCAGGACAAAGGAAATGGGATCAAGCGTTTGGGTCAGCCCAGAACTGACCCATAACAAAGATACGATCATGAGGGAAGCACAGTGATTCATACGCATGGATGACATCCTTTTTGTTGATACTTTAGCTTAGTTTGGCAAGGATGTCTTGTATAACAAATCTTAGGATGTGTATTTTTCTTTAGGTTTTCAAAAATGGGTGCTGGGCATGCTGTTCCGGCTTGGCGTGGAGAGTCAGTAGACAGGGGAGCGCTTTATCCAAAGGGTTTTGACTCTGTTCGTCGGTGTTGCATGCGGTCGGCTGTTTGCGATATACTCCACTCGATATGCGAATTTCAGGAGGAGAGTTAGGCGGGCGGAAAATAAAGGTCCCGTCTGGTGATGCTGTGCGTCCGACACAAGATCGGGTGCGTGAGGCTTTATTCTCGATGTTGATGGGTGTCATTCCAGAGGCTGTCTTTGTTGACTTATTTGCAGGTTCAGGAGCCGTGGGGCTTGAAGCTCATAGCCGGGGTGCTCGACGTGTGATCTGGGTCGAAAAGGATCGACGCCATGCAGCACTTATCCGTGAGAATGTCACCCTGTTAATTAATCAAGGCGAGGTGGTTTGTCTTGACGCCATACGTTGGGCTGAAGGGCCAGGGCGTGGACTTTTGGCAGATGTGGTCTTTGCGGATCCGCCATATGTGTTGGGGCAGGATCAGGGATTTGTGAAATTGATGACCGCGTTGAGTGACAAGCGCGTGTTGCGTGCAGGGGGTATTTTTATTGCAGAAATGCCGGTGAGTCGCCAAGCGGATGACGTCGCTGGGTGGACGTTATTGCGTGATCGAACTTACGGGCATACGCGTTTGGCGCTTTACGAGTTGGTGAGCGAACCTGCGTGAGAAGCTATTTTGGCTCGTGTTGAGTCTGAGTGATTGGAGTCGAAGTTATGGAAAAAATCGCGGTTTATCCGGGAACCTTTGATCCGTTAACGTTGGGGCATTTTGATTTGTTACGACGGAGTGCCTCAATTTTTGAGCGGGTGATTGTGGTTGTTGCCGGGGTTTCGGTGAAGGCTACAGGGATGTTTGATCTGAGAGAACGGATGGAGATGATCCGGCAAAGCGTTGCTGAAGCGGGCATGGACAATATCGAAGTTGACAAGTTAGATTGTCTGCTGGTTGATTACTGTCGGCGTCGGCAGGTGGGTGTCGTTGTGCGTGGACTGCGGGTGTACTCTGATTTCGAATATGAGTTTCAGATGGCGTTAACCAACCGGAAGCTTGCACCTGAAATCGAGACCCTGTTTATGATGCCAAGTGAAAATTACAGCTATGTCACGGCTAGCACGGTTCGGGAAATTGCGCGGTATGGTGGAGAAACGGGTGATTTTGTGCCGAAAACGGTTCAGGGTTTTATTAAGGCATACATGAATGAACATCCACAACAACAGATTCGGGCAGGAGGCGGTGTTGGAAACACAGGGGCATTTGATCGTTGATGTTGCGCGTCTTTCCGCTAGTGGTGAAAAGATCGCAGGAGAAACCAGAGAGGACTTGCTAGATTTGGGCGAGGAGGATCTGCTTGTGCCTTTGGGTGGGATAAAGTATGTGCTCAGGGTTGAGGCATTGGGTAGCGAGTTATTGGTTCAAGGTGAGGTGAGTCAGCGAATCAAATGCGCTTGTACGCGTTGTGGCGCTGTTTTTGAATGTGATGTGGTGGACTCGGATTTTGTCTGTGCCGTAGAGATAAATGCATTGACTGAGTTCGTGGACTTGACCGCTGAGATTCGGGAAGCTATCATTCTCGCCCTTCCCGGTTACCCGGTTTGCCGGACGGACTGCAAAGGTTTGTGCACGACGTGTGGTGCAAACCTGAACATTACTACGTGTTCCTGCCGCCAGAGTGGGCAGGAGGGTCGCTGGGCGGCGCTGGATGCGTTGCCCTAAAAAGCGGCTGTTTGCGCGGGTGCTGGATATTTAATTAGAGAGGTTGAAAATGGCTGTACCAAAACGGAAAAAATCGAAGATGCGCAAGAATCAGCGCAAAGGGCAAGTCAAAGCAGTACTTGCTGAAGTGCAGGCGTGCCCGAGCTGTGGCGCGGCGCAACAGACGCATCGTGTTTGTGCCTCATGTGGCATGTACAAGGGGCGCAAAGTTTTGACAGTCGCCGAATAGCCGACTTCTTCTAAGTAGTGTATTTGGAAGAAAGAAACAGGGTGTTTCGTGCGAACGGAAACCCTGAACATTGGCTTTATTAAGCGAGGTGAGTCCATGCGGATTGCTCTTGATGTGATGGGTGGTGATCATGCACCAGGCGAAATTATTCGCGGTGCTGTTGAGTCTGCTCTGAAGCTGAAAGAAATTTCCTGTATTTTCCTGGTGGGTGATCGTGATGCCGTTGAAGCGGAACTGCTGAAGTATCCCAAGGTTGCTCAGTGGCGATTTAAGATTATACACGCACCTGAGTCCATTGCGATGGATGAGTCGCCTGTGACGGCGGTACGTAAAAAAAAGCAGTGTTCGATTAATCTGTGCATGGAACTGGTTAAGTCTCAACAGGCTGATGCCATGGTGTCGGCGGGTAACTCCGGTGCTGTGGCGGCGTCTGCGGTTTTTTGTTTGGGGCGGACGCCAGGGGTTCTTCGTCCTGCGATTGCAACGGTGTTGCCGACTCGTCAACCGAAACGGCCGCTGTTGTTGCTGGATGCTGGAGCGAACACCGATTGTGATGCAACTTGGTTAGCACAGTTTGCGGTTATGGGAAGTGCGTATTCGACGGCTGTGTTGAAACGTACGGAACCGGTTGTTGGCTTGCTGAGTATTGGAACCGAGGACTGTAAGGGGAACGAGATGACCAAAAAAGCGTTCCACCTGATTCAGAAGAGTGGAGTGAAGTTTCGCGGCAATGTTGAGGGGCACGACCTGTTTCTTGGGAAAACGGATGTCGTTGTTTGCGACGGATTCGTTGGCAATGTCGTGCTCAAGACCACTGAGAGTGTGGCGCACGCGGTTGGGTATTGGATGAAAAGAGAGTTCTTCCGCCATCCGGTCCGCTTGTTGGGGGCCTTGTTATTGAAAGGTGCGCTCGAGACACTCAAACGCCGTATGGATCCAGAAATTTATGGTGGCGCTCCGCTACTGGGAGTTCCTGGGACCGTGATTATCACGCATGGGTCTTCTTCATATCGTGCGATCTTTCATGCGATTATTGCAGGGTCTGCAGCAGCAGCGAGTAATCTCTCGGAAACGATTGCCCAGAGAATAGAAGGAATGGGGGGTGCGGTCACGAGTTCTCATGTCGAGACGGCATCCTCTGAGTTGGCCTCGTGACTATCATTTTCCTGTCGCATGTGGTGGGAGCGCTGTGATAAGATTCAAAAACAAATGGCATCGGCGAGTCTGTTTGAGTTTGACATTTTTCGTAAGAACGTCAAAATACGCCGCCTCAAACGTCTGATAGATTCAGGCGTATACGCGTGATTGTCGTGGTTGTAAGCGAGGAGACGTACATGATTGATCAGGTCTGTATTTTTGCAGGGCAGGGTGCCCAAGTGCCCGGCATGGGCAAGGATTTTGCTTCTGACCCGGAGTTGGGGCAGCTCTTTGAACGAGCCAATCAGGTCTTAGGTTTTGATCTTGCAAAACTCTGTTTTGAGGGACAGCCTGAGGATCTTACGCGCTCCAATATTTGCCAGCCAGCCATTTTCATTGTTAGTGTGGCAGCCTATCGGGCTTTTCAAAAACAATGTCCGCAGGTTTCTTTTGGTATGGCGGCAGGGTTGAGTCTGGGTGAGTGGACGGCGCTTCATGTGTCGGGTGTGCTGTCGTTTGAAGAGGCGTTGAAGATTTTGGAAGCCCGCGGTCGTTTCATGCAAGAGGCGTGTGAAGAGCAACCCAGTGGGATGGTGAGTATCATGGGTGCCAGCGCAGAACAGCTTGAGACGCTTTGCGCTCAGGCTGGTATCACTGTTGCTAATATCAATTCAGATGCGCAGGTGGTGCTTTCTGGTGCACGCGACGGTGTTGCAAAAGCTGCACAGATTGCTGGCGACATGGGCGTTAAAGCGATTGTCTTAAATGTTGCAGGCGCCTTTCACTCGCCCTTGATGGCATCTGCACGTACGAAGTTGGCTAACGTCATTGCTGACGTGACGTTCCATGCGCCGACCTTGCCAGTGTTGGCAAATGTGAGTGGAAAACTTCATACGGATGATCCTGAAGCGATTAAGGATGCGATGTTGCGCCAAGTGACAGAATCGGTACGGTGGTGCGATTGCGTTCGTTGTGCGATTGATGCTGGAGCCAAGACCTTTATCGAGTTTGGCCCTGGTAAAGTACTCTCTGGGTTGATTCGGCGAATTGATAAGTCGGTTACCACACTCAATGTTCAGGATGCGGCATCGTTGGACGCAACTGTTCAGTCTGTGGCGAGTTAATTTGTGAAGCGACTGCCGCTGGATTTCAGCTGGTGGTTATGAAAGAGGAGATATAAAAGCATGGCGTGTTTTGAAGGCAAAGTAGCAGTTGTAACAGGTGCCGCGCGTGGAATTGGGCGTTCGATTGCGGAGCAGTTGGCGCAGCAAGGAGCTGATGTGGCGGTTTGCGATCTGCAGGTGGAGTGGCTTGCTGATACGGTGGCTGCCATTACAGCGATGGGGCGTCAAGCGCTGCCCTTTGCGGTAGATGTCGGGTGCTCGGATGGTGTAAACGGATGTGTGGCTGACGTTCTCAAGGCGTTTGGGCACATTGACATCATGGTGAATAACGCGGGTATTACGAAGGACACGCTCCTGGTGAGAATGTCTGATGATGATTGGGATGCGGTTTTGCGTGTCAATCTCAAGGGGACTTTCCTGTTTTCGCGTGCAGTTGCGAAGCCGATGATGAAGCAACGCAGCGGTGCAATTGTGAATATCGCGTCGGTAATTGGTCTGATCGGCAATGCTGGGCAGTGCAATTATGCGGCATCAAAAGCGGGCGTCATTGCGTTGACTAAATCCACAGCGAAAGAGTTGGCTTCGCGTGGTATTCGTGTTAACGCGGTTGCACCCGGGTTCATTTCGTCAAAGATGACAGATGCGCTATCACAGGAAGTGCGTGATCAAATGCAGGCGAATATTCCATTGGGGCGTTTCGGCGGTCCAGAGGATATTGCGCGGGCGGTCGCGTTTTTGGCTTCGGAAGAAGCCTCTTACGTGACGGGTCAGGTGCTGAGTGTGAATGGCGGCATGGTCATGTGATGATGAGGCG